>JAJZKY010000066.1 GCA_021803885.1 Planctomycetota bacterium | reverse complement strand
TTCCAAAGCGGTGCGCGCCAGAAAGTAGCGATGATACCATTTGGACGACATTTTCATTCTTTTCGGTTTCACCTGGCCAGTGTGGCGGAAAATGTTACTTACCTTGTGGCGGCCGGAGGAACGCAAAGCCGGAAATACCATCTGACCGTGCTGCCCAAAATTGCCTTGCGGCAATATCAGATCAATATAACCCCCCCCGCCTACACGCAATTGCCGGCCCGCCATATCATATTGACAGGAAAAACATTCGATCCCGCCGCCGCGTCGGTTACGGTTCCTTTCGGCAGCAAAATCAATCTGTCCGCCACACTGGATCACACGATTATCGGGGCGTCGGCATTGGTAGAACAAACCGGTGGAAAAACCATCCCGGCCAGCTCCAGCAATCAGAAAACATTTACTGTTTCCTGGATTGCGGAACAAACCGTCCGTTATCACTGGTTGCTCAATGATGCGCGCGGCAATGCCCTGCAACGTTTTCCGGCTTCTTCCGCCTCCGCGCCGGACCAGCTGCTGGTGCGGGTGGCCGCGGACACGCCGCCCATGGTTCATGTGCTGATTCCCCATAAAGATTTATCAGCTCTTCCCGGAGCCAATATCCCTTTGGAAGCCAAAGCCACTGCGGACTACGGCCTGACCGCGATGGCCCTGCAGATTGCCGTCAACAACGGAAGTTTTACCACCCTGCGTCAATGGCAGATTCCGATGGCCGAAAATGGCAAACCGGCAACGGTTTCCACGGTGCGCGCCCTGTTAGCACTACCGGCGCGGAAATATCGATTGGGCCAGAACATCCATTACCGTTTTACCGCCACCGACAATCGGCAGCTTAATATCGGGGTGAATCAGTATGGCCCGCAGACCGCGTTGGGGCGGGTGTATACCGTCAAATTACAATCTACCGCAGCCAGTGCCATGGGCCACAGTCGCTGGGCCGCTCTGGAACAACGGCTGGAAAAAATGCTGGCGCAACAGCAGGGTCTTATTGTGCTGGGTAACGGCATACATCTTTTACCACCGCTGGCCATCGTTCATCAAACGGCGGCCAAAGTGGCGGAAGGGCAGCGTCATTTGCGGCAGTTTATGAACGGTACTTATAAACATTTCCCATTCATTCATTCCATGGCCACCGTGCAACAGGCACTGGACGTGATGGTCCATGGTGATGCGACGGCGGCGGTAGCGCGAGCGGATGATCTGGGACTGGTTTCTGATATGGGGGCAGTGAAACTGGAATTTATAAAACTGCACACGCATCAACTCAATGTGCTTAATGCGCTTAAGGCTTTATTGGCCATGGCGGGAGCGAAGGCAGAGAGCGTAAATTCCGTGGTCTCCCATCAGGGTACGAACTTTCCGGATCAGGGAAGAGAACAATGGCGGCAACTGGCGCTGGCCCTGAAGAAAATGGAAAAGCAACAAATGGGCGTGATGAATACATCGATGAAGCTGGCGCAAAAACCCATCAATCAGTTTGATGCCAAAGATAAAAATGAATTACTCAAAGCCCAGGCCATTGAAGATAAATGGTCGAAATTTCTCAGCCAGAAACTTGTGAACCTCAGCAACCTGACCGAACAGGACCAGGCTGACGCATCCTTGAAAGATGATTTAGCGCAGATGAATGTGGCTTTGGCCCTGTCCAAAGGAGCCTTGGCCGCCAAAGCGATGAAAATCGTGGTGCCGCTGGAACAGGAAGGGCTGGAAGATGCGAAAAAAATAACCTCCAATATCGAAAAATGGCTGGCTCAACAGCCTGATACCTACAAATGGGAAATGGAAGAGCCGGTGACTCAAAATGATGTTCCCGCGCCACCACTGCCTTCCCAGCTTTCCGATATGATCGGAAAACTGCTCCAGCATGAGGAAGACCTCACCAGTGATATGGAAAGTCTCGGCAGCAAATGGAACGATTCCATCAACAAAGGTAATGGATGGGGCGCCATAGATGGACCCATCAGCGATATGAGCGCGCAAGGTATTACCGGCAATACCATGCCCAAGAATGATGAAATTCAGGGCCGCAGCGGTTCCGGTCGCGAAGGCCGGGCCAGCGGTGAAATGGTCGGCGCCACCGCCAGTGATAAAGGTGGTCGCCGCACGCCCACCCGCCTTACCGGCGACCAGTTCAGTTCCGGGCAGGTGAAGGATTCCTCCAAACAGCCGCCTGGCGGCGCCACCGGTGGCGGCAAAATCTCCGGCTACGGAGGTGAAGGCCTGGAAGGTCCGGCTCCACAGGGAATGCAGAAAGATATAAAGCGCATGGCCGGTATTCAGGCCCAGTTATTGAATCAGGCGGATCGGCTGCGTATCCAGTTACGCGCGGCCGGCTTTAACAACTTCAAACTTATTGAATCCGCGGTGTTAATGCAGGATGCCCAAAAGGCCTTGAACGCCTATCAGTATCATACCGCACTGTTATACCAGAAACTGGCGAATCAAAGTCTCAATACGGCCAGGGTTATTAATCAGGCCGAAGCGCGGTTAACCATGGACAACACCACCGGGGGCCGCAAAACTCTGCGCAAAGTTTCGGATACCATGCTCGGCAGCATGCCCAGAGGATACGCCAATCCGGTAAAAGCGTATTTTGAAAAACTCTCCCAGGCTTCCGGACGGTGACAGGGGTATGACGTTGAGCTACTATGGATAAAGTATCTTGACAGCATAACTTTTATCCAATTGGATACAACGGCTACCCGGCACCACCATTGCATGCGGTTATATACTATATGCGGCTATCAAGGAGACATCTGATCCAGATGATGGCCCAAACTTGGCACTGTCCCGCATCATTCACTTTTCATAATAGATTACCCAAAGCAGCAATGCGTATTACGGTTGTTATCTTATTTGTGAACGATTACACAATATCTAACGATCCATGAATATATTATTCCGGGTTTTTCACGTCTTGCGTTTCAAAAGCGTTTCATCAGGTGGCTATACTCAACGCGGCTTCTAATGATACATGGGGAGAAGTGAATAATGCGAAAAAGTACTGATTTTAGAGCAATAATGTGTATCAGATGTATCATTAATAGACGTATACAGTATAATATCGGGCGATGCTGGTGATCATACCGTGAACGGTTATCTATTAACGGAGTGGGACTTTTCAGTATTCCTCAGGCGCTCTATGATCTCTGCACGTGGCGTTGATGTGCCGGCGTAAAAATGTCGACAAGTGTCGTCTGGTATCCGTGGTGGAATGTACTTGAGCGGGATTGTGACAGCAACACGAAGAAACAAACAATCGACGTATCAGGCGAATCCCGCTTTCATCTGCATATTTCGCCGCGCCGCCATGGCCGCCATTCTGGCCACCATCGTTCTCTGCCCATGTATGGTCCGGAGCCAGATACTGGAACAACCCATTACGCCGACCATTTATCCAATCCTCAAACCCACCGGGTCTATCAGTGTGCCGCTGCAGGTGGCGGCGGACCACACGACAACCTGGGAGAATAATGATGGAACCATCCATATTTTAGCCGAGGGTCAGGTGCGCATTGAGGTCGGCTATCGCCGGATTGCGGCGGATCATGCGGTGATCTGGCTGCATCCACAGGGACAGGGGCAATCCGGATTTTATAAAGTGCAGATTTATCTTGCCGGTCAGGTCGTGATCCGGGAAGGCGCCGGGAATGCGGCGGTAAGCACCGCTGAAGAAATGCTGGTAACAACGCGCATCACGGCACGGGTACGTCTTTCCGGCCCACCGCCGCTGGCGAAAAATGAAGCTCATAATCCCATCGTGTTGCGGGGAAAAAAACTGATCGAAGAAATCGCGACGGCACCGCAGGCTCCAGAAGCCATCCCCACCATTGAGATATCACCGACCGAATTGGCCTTAAGCAATGGCTGGTTTGCCAGGGGATCACGTTTGCCGGCGCCCCCGGCGCCGCGCCAGCCCGGCCCACCAGTGGCGCTGCACCTCAAGCCGGGACAGCCTCCCCACCGGGCACCTCCAACGCCCATCGTCATGGCCACGGGCAACATCATTACCGAAGAGGTCATTGGGCGGCAGCGGGTAACGGTGGCCAAAGGAGAATTTTTCCTCTTTCGGAAATTGCCAGGGCATAATGCCTTGGAGTTGCGCGCCAACAATGCGGTGATGTTCAGTCCGATCCGTACGCGCGGCGCGGCCGGCGCGCCGGTGCCGACAAAAATTACCAACCATTCCATTACCCAAAAGGTTCTGGGAGTGTATCTGGACGGCGATGTAACGATCACCTATGGCCATCAGACACTCCATGCGAATCAGGTTTATTATGATTTCACCACCAACCGGGCCATACTGCTGCATGCGGTGTTAAGCTCGGAAATTGTGCAGGCGAAGTCGCCCTTGTATATGCGGGCGGGAGAAATTATCCAGGAAGCACAGGGACAGTTTGAGGCGAAATCGGTGAAATTATCCACCGATGAATTTTATCAACCCCACTATTATATCGGCGCCAGTGCCATGACGGTACGGAGTATTGCGGCACCGACACCACCGGGTGGGAAACCCAAGACTGCCTATTATGCCTTTACAGCAACGAAAACCACCGCCAACTTTTTCGGGGTTCCTTTTTTCTATTGGCCCTATGTTTCCGGCACGACGCAACAAAGCCCATCACCATTGAAGGCGGCCAGCATCGGCGATTCCAATATCTTCGGGGTTACCGCCACTACCGACTGGAATTTGCTGGAACTCATGGGTATCACACCGCCTGGAGGCGTGGAAGCGGACGTGAGCGTTAACGAATACTCCAAACGCGGCCCGGCGGTGGGGCTGAATTCGAGATATGATGTCGGCTCCATGCGCGGCGTGGTCAACAGTTCACTGATGTATGACACCGGGACCGATCAACTTGGCGCCAACCGCGATAATCTGCCGGTGCCGCAGCACACGCGCGGCTATATATTTGCGCGGTATTTACAGCAATTATCCAGGCAGTGGAGTGTGGCGGTGGAGGGAAGTTACGTTTCCGATCCAAATTATCTGGAACAATACTTTCCTTACGTATATGCAACCGCGCCGGAGCAACAAACTTCCGTTTATGTTGAACAACAGCACCATACCGAGGCATTCACCGTACTGGGCAAATGGAATCTCACGGGTTTTATCACCAATGCTGATCTGGAAAACAATGAATACACCGTGCAGCGCTATCCGGAAGCGCATTACTATCGCGAAGGCGATAAACTACTGGGCTTGTTTACCTATTACAGCGATACCAGCGGCGGTATGATCAATGACCAGTTCAGCGACACTACTTCCGGCATTCGGGCGCTGCAATTGAACTTTCCCGGCTTGAATCCCAATGAAACTTTTTCCCAATATTATCTCAGTAACGGCTGGACGGACCAGCCCGTAGCCCGGGTGGATTCCCGCCAGGAAATTGATTTTCCCATGGCGGCAGGTCCGGTGCAGTTTGACCCGTTTGTCAGCGGACGCTTGACCTACTGGGATACCACTTTCCCAGCGGTTAATAATCAGATCGGCGGTGGTACCACACGTGTCTGGGGGACGGTGGGCTTCCGCAGTTCCACCACCTTTTCTAAACTTTATCCGGATGTAAAATCTGATTTGCTGGATATTGATCAGCTGCGGCACATTATCGAGCCGCAGATCAGCATGTTCGTCACCGGAGCCAATATTCAACAGGGGTATCTGCAGCCATTTGACCGTAATGTGGAAGGCATTACGGATGCCAGCGGTGCGGAATTTGCGTTACGGCAGATGTTGCAGACCAAGCGCGGCCGCCCGGGCCAACGGCAGATTGTGAATTGGATCACCTTCAATGTGGCGGCGGATGTTTTCTGGAACAATCATCTCTCCGGGCCGTTTGATCCTAATAATCCGCAGTACGCCGGGGCACCGTTTTCCACCAGTGATTTTGGCACGCCGGTCATAGGATATTATGATTGGAGCCGCCCGGAACTCAGCCAGATCGCCGACAGCATCAATGCCAATTTTAAGTGGCGCCTTGGGGCCAACGTGGAGTTTTTGGCGGATGAAAGCTGGAATATAAATGTGCAACAGCTGGAGGAACTGGATTCGGGTGTGGAAGTAAATCAAACTCCGAATTTGAGTTATTTTCTTGGTAACCGGTACATCCGGGCGGTGGATTCAGACCAATGGACGGCCGCCATTTCATACAAATTAACGAGTAAATACTCGATAGCGGCGGCGGAAAGTTATGACTTTGCCCTGGGACAGAATGTTTTAAGCGAAGTAAGTCTTGTGCGTGAAATACCACGGTTTTTTGTCGGCATTACTCTGGCGTACAATGCCGATACTGCTTCCAGCGCGGCGATGGTGAGTATATGGCCCGCCAACTTCCCGCAAGTGGGCATTATGCAGCAACAGGCGCTGCTGGCGGTCGAACCTTAACGACGTTGAGCCATGGAGCGCATCGATGATAAAAATACTAAGCATAGTTGCCTTCGGTGGTCTTCTGACTCTGACCATCGCCGGACCGGCGGCCGCCGCCGGTGTGGATAATGGCCTTATGCCGCTGCCGACACCAACCTTTGCCCCCAATAATCCAGCCAGTGTTGTAAACTCCGGAGGGTTGCCTTCATGGGCCGCTTATCACACCCATCCGGAAGAAATTCGCCTGATGACGCAATTCGGCTACTTTAATGATTACTGGTTCCGTTATCATGACGTAGCCCCCAATCGCCTGAATCTGCAAAATATCACGCGTCTGAGTTTCAGCCTGCACAAATTAGGCAGCGTTTATTTACGCACCTTCACGGACTATTCCTATGACATCCGTAATGTCTACATCAACTCTCTGGCCCAGGGCACCGCGGGAACACCCGTCGCGGGGGGCAATATCGGGTTTGTTCCATCCAGCAATTTTACGGAGGCGGATGTCACCATAGGCTATCAATATGACCTTATGGATCTGCTTAGAGTTGATACCGGTTATACCAATTACATCACTCCGGTAAGCCGGTATTTCGTACCTTCAAATAACCCCATCGGCAATACGGTCACAGGTCATGGGCAGGAAGACAGCCAGGAGGCCTATATACGCTTAAGTCTCAACGATGATCGCTATTTCGGCCAGTTCGCCTTCCATCCGTTTATTATGGTTGGATTCGATTATAACGGTGCGTACTACACCAGCGGCGCCGGGCAATACTTTGAAGTTGGTGTGGATCCGATTTTTGTGGTGCCCCATACCGGCGGCCTGACGATTTATTCGCCATTGAGCGTTTCCTTCATTCACGATGAAAAACGGCTGGATGTCAACCGGCGCAGTTACCGTGATGGCTATCTGGGCACGTTTGTCGGCACCACCATTACCTATCCGCTTAATGGAATCTGCCATATACCGGAAAATCGCGGCCACTACGAAATCGGTGCGGTCATCAACAGCATCTTCGCCGGCACGCGCTATGCGCAACCCGCCGGCACGCATAGCGATGCCACCATCGTGGGCTTATTTATTCGTATGACTTTTTAAACCAGCTGCGGCACAGCAGCCCCGCAGACCGACAACCGCGAGAGAACGTCCCGATGGGCGCAACACGCGATGAAGCCGCCACCGGCCAAGCCTGTGGTTATCTGCGGGACGGTGCGTCAGAATTAGTGCCCCGAGATCGTGTCGGGTCCAGTTCCTGGAAAGATGTTGCGGGGTTGTTCATTAGAATCGATCCGCGTGTAGAATAAAATCATGATTGCACCCCTGCAGGTTATTATTCTTCTTTTAATCGTGGCAGCCTTTGACAGCGCACCGCAGCGGCCTGCCGTTCCACTATCCGCCGGTACCGTGATTTTACTGGTGATACTGGCGCACGGAACACTGTTGATTACAGCGCGGCAACGGTTCGCCCGGATGTGCCGGCAATGGCAAACCGGATCGCTATCGCCCGCAGCTATCAACAGGGCCATTCAACGCGTGGTGCGCCGGTTGCTGGCATTGAACACCGCTCTGCTGGCGGCGGATTTATGGATTTTCGGCCTGGGCTGGCTGGTAAAATATCAATGGAATGCCGGGCGAATTCCGGTGTTGTCTTCAGTGATCTGGTTAACCGCCCCGGTGCTGACGTGGTTGGCGATATGGTCTCTGGAATATCCCTTGGAACTGATACTCCAGCATCAGGCCGAAATTTTGTCAGAGGCTTCAACTCATCCCATGCACCAGCCGCCTACGCGCTGGCAGTACGTCCACATGCAATTCCGACATGGGCTATCCCTGTTGATTGTGCTGTTGGCTTTTGATTTTCTAACCGTTCCGATCACAACGTTGATGAATCATTGGCATCTGGGCAACTGGTCCGTAGTTGTCACCGTGCTGCCGGCGCTGGTGCTGCTGGTCATACTGCCGGCCGTGGTGGTACGTTATTGGCGTACCACTCCCTTACCGGACGGACCGTTGCGCACACGGTTGGAAGAGCTATCCCGCCGCCACAAGGTGGGCTTTGTGGACATACGTGTATGGAACACCTATTACCGCATTCCCAATGCTGCCATATTGGGGTTGTGGCCCTGGTGTCGTTATTTTCTGCTGACGGATTTACTCATTGAGCGGCTGGAACCGCAACAGGTGGAGGCCGTATTTGCGCATGAAGTGGGGCATGGGCATCACCGGCATATATGGTGGTATCTGTTAACCTTTGTCGCCGCTGATCTTCTGGGCACGGGCCTTTCTCTGTGGGCCGGGAATATCTGGTCTCTGGGAGATAACACCGTCATGCTGCTGAATTTTTCCATTGTGGCGCTGCTGATTGTATTTGCTTTTTCGCGTGTAAGCCGGTTATGTGAACATCAGGCGGACTGGTTTGCGGCCCGTTATATGGCCGCGCGTATCGCCGCCGCACATAAAACACAGACTTCCGGTGCGACCGTAGTTATGATCGCCGACAGTCATTACGATCATTCGGACATCAACGAAGATAATTTGGAAACGCCCGCACAGGCCGGGGCCAGAATATTTTCCGAAAGTTTAAGCACACTGGTGGACTTGGCCAACCACCCACCGGATCGCGCCGGATGGCTGCACCCAAGTCTGCAAAATCGTATGAACCTGCTGGCCGCTCTGGCCATATCCCCAGAAATGCAACGACGGTTCAACCGTCAGATCGTGTCGATGCGCATCGGTATTCTGCTCGCCGCCGCCACGGGTATGGCTTTGGCGGTCTGGGCGATACACCCATAATGAAGCCAATCACCGCTGAATTCAGGCCTATACCGCATCAAGCCCCACTTGAAATACTTATATGGCAAGAAAATAACAGCTAATTTCCTAGACTCTGTATCGGAGAATTCCCTAGGAACGATTCAGTGAACTACTGATACACAAATCACTTGCAATAAGCGATGATAATCATCGTGAAATTTGGGAACCGTCCCAGGATGCCTATGGGGGCATGCGGACGGTTGTGATGATCCATCTTGCCCTCGCATGGCCGGTAAAGGGTAGCAGCTTCCCTTGCCGGCCATGCTTTTTTTAACTGTTTACAATTAATTGGTGTAACCGTTCCCGGCCCCAATGATCGCCGTTACGCGAAATTTGTAACCGTTCACGATGAGGTGACTGCAGCAGGCTGGCAGCCCACACCACAAGGGCTGCCCCCACTTTGGGGTACACCAAAACCGCCCTCACTATGGCCCTTCGGCATGGCCGTGAACGATTACAAATTTTTATCATACAGAATCCACAAATTCTACCGCCCAAGCTTAGTGTGCCGGTGCCGGTTGCCGTGGCGAAGCAATTGATCGCCGCCACCAATGCCGGCAACATCTCCCCGACCGGTTACGTGGGGTGCAGTTTAATGACCATCTGGAAAATGAAATTGATGTTCCAGCACCAGCCCGGGTTGATACCGTGCGCTGGTGTGTTCATGAAACAGAAAGTTTTTCTCATATCGGTTAAACAAGGCGGGGACATTCCGGATTACCAGCATGTTTTCAGCGTTAAAATGCGCGGCGGCGTAACTGAAGTTAAAACTGCCGGTGATGATGATGTGGCCGTCAATCAGCATAACTTTGTTATGGGCAATAAGATAACGATCGTCAATGTAAGTTGGAATACCGGCGGTGTACACAGCCTCCAGACCGGGACTGATGAAACGACGATAAGTCCGGGTACGATAATTTCTGCGCTCCACGTTAGAGCGGTCCAGAATAATGGCAACCTTGACGCCTCGTTGCCGGGCACGGATTAACGCCGCTATGACCGGTTTGCTGGTAAAACTGTAGGCTTGAACTTCAATGTTTTTTTGTGCGGCATTGATAAGGCGCACTAATTCATGTGTAGCTCCGCCATCCGGAGAAAAATATACCCGCAGCGAACTGGTGGATTGGAGCCGGGCCTGAGGACTTGCGGGGCGTAGATGCCCCAGCCAGATACCCGCCATCAAACAGGCCGCCGCGAGAATCAGTGTTTCTGGGCGCAACAGCCCCGGCATGGCGGAACTACGGCGTGCCATAAATATCACTCCGTAAAATCAGGCACCTCTGTGAATAAGCAATGGAACCGTAATAACTTCCCGATTGGCATTACTATTGAATACTCCACCACCGGCCAAGCCTGTGGCTATTTGACGGACAGTACTCCGGAATCCACGCACCAACCAGTACCGCCACTTTGTGGAAATTATTGCGATCTCGTTCATAACGTCTGCCTGGCTTGATGCCCACTTCAACACCATCCTGATTGAATTGCTGTGAAGCACGGCTCCAACACCATAACACGCTACGGTGGTTTAGTTTCCACTTGCGAACATTGACTTCGCCTGGTGGAGGATTCACGGCGGCACAATGCCACCGGCTAAATCCACCTCCGGACATAGAACACTTTTCACTTTTCGGTCGCATTGCCAAGCCGGTGCACACCACCCGCATTGCGATGCTGGTGCCTAATTGCAATGTTGGCGTCCACATACCTGTATCAAGGCCTTGCAACATCCCAACGCCTTGCGACGGCTGGTGTCCATTTTCAAATCTCAAATCTCAGATTTCAGATGCGCGGTGGGACACCGCAGGCGCAAACGATTACGAATTATTTTTTGCCCTTGGCCGCCGGTGCCGCCGTGGCTGCGGGTGTCGCCGCAGCTGTGGCACCAGGCACAACGGCTGCGGTAGCCCCAGCCTCGCCGGCCTCAGCCTTAGGTGCTTTCTTCGCCGCCACCGCCTTGCGATGCGCCACCTTGGGAAGATTAAATACGCCGGACTTTCCTTCCGTCCATTTATCATTATCTTCCAGCAGGCTGATACGCTCCGCCCGTTTGAGGACATTGCGATGCCGTTCCAACGTACTTTTGCCCTTGAGGCTTCGATCTAAAGACATAATTGTGCACTCCGTGCCAAGCGTCCACCGGTTCACCGGCTGATACCAATGCTCATAAGTGTAACCTATTTAGCAAATTACGGCAAAATTGCTTGCCATCCACCACCACATCCATTATCATTCCATCCGGATGAACGGATTATTGCCAGAGAGAAACACTGTAATTTCCGTCACACCGCCTGCGCTGCGGCGATGGGTGGAGACTTTGCGCACCCTGGCGGATCCGATGCGCTGTCGCATTGTCCGCCTTTTGGAGCACGCGGCGGAGCCGGGATTGCGGGTGGGCGAATTAGCCCAGGCCTTAAAGTTACCGCAATCTACCGTCAGCCGGCACATTAAGACTCTGGTGGAGGCCGGAGTGGTCGATGGCCGACGGGATGGAACGTCCATGCTTTATCGGTTGGCTTCCC
>JAJZKY010000065.1 GCA_021803885.1 Planctomycetota bacterium | reverse complement strand
GTTTTCCTCGCAAGTTCACCACTCTGCCGATGATACTGCCCTTAGGCCAAACGCGATGGTGCGGTGGCGGCCCCGGAGGGTGTTGGGCCAGAGCCATCGTCCCGGCGCCGAGAACCAGCGCCAAGGCGGTGAGGAATGTAACAATGTGTGGAAACTTGAACCTACGCATGTAATACTCCTTTTCCTAAAAATGCCCCCCTGCGGGGGATCTTGTCTACCTTCCCGCCTTGCCCCTTGGGACCAACCGACGGCCGGCTAAGGCTATAGCGCTGTTACGACCAGTCAGATTCATTCAGGCTGATTTTCTGCGACGAATCAGTATGCCCAGGCCGCCGACGGCCAGCAGGCTAAGGGTAGCCGGTTCGGGAATCGGGGTGGTGCTGATAATTGTCGATCCCCCCAACGTTCCGAAGATATCGCCGGCCCCCATATTCCCGCTGAATTCCGTGGACAGGGAATAAGGAGTGACGACACTCACAGGGGTTTGCGAGCTGCGGAATGTATACGACTGCGTATTGGTGCTGGCGTTCGTGGAGATCGGCGAATTAGTCGGGCTGAGACTGTCGGCATAAGTGTAAGGACTGGTGCCGCTGGCGGCGCCCGATTTCATTGCAACCAAATCACTCTGGGTGGTTGTGGTGGTGTCCAGTACGCCGGAAGTTTCCAGATAGACCGTAGACCCCGTGAAAGTAAAGCCGGTGTCGGTCACCTGAATTTCATACGTGACCGTGCCGGTGGAATTTTCGGCGAGGTTGTCGATTGTGAGTTGCAGATTAGCCTTGTCGCTACTGGTGCTATTGGTGGCCAAGGCGTTAATACTCGACCAGCTAAGACCGCTGGTGCTGAGAGTATAACCGCCGGAATTAGCGAACTGACCCGATGTACCGGACTGGTTGGTTATTGGAATAAAACTTCCGCCGTTGACCGCGATCTCAACTGTCGGTGAGAGCATACTCGCCTGGGCCAAGCCAGCCGAGGCCAACCCCGCGGCCAAGGCCGCGCCCATGCTGAAATAGAAACACTTACTCATAACACTACCCCTGTGACGATAAAGAGAATCGAAGCAATGGCCCGCAAACACCGCGGACACAAAGAAAGGTCAAGCTCTCTTAACATCTCTAACCTATAAACATACTGTAGACCGTTCTCGGACGTTTGTCAAGAAAAATCTCAAAAATAATTTTCGGCCCGCATGGAACGTACGATACGGAGACGAAAAGGTGACATCCACCTTTATTGACATTTGGCGAGGCTGGAAATAGGCTATTTGGTTTACGCCGAGAACCGCATGGGTCGATTTGGGCGGCGTGATGTATCATGTACTCAACCGCGGGAATGGGCTCAGGCGTGCTTTCCGCAAGCCGGGCGACTACCTGGCGTTCACTAACATGCTGGTGGCGACCCAAGAGCGTGCTGCGGTGGAGGTATTTGCGTTTTGCCTGATGCCCAACCATTGGCATTTGCCGCTTCGTCCCAGGGGGATGGGGGCTTGGCGGCATGATGGAAAAGGTGGATGTCACCTTTTCGCGTCTGGGCCATCAAGGCGTCCCCTTCTGCGCCGGGCCATCACTGCAGGGTGAGCTAATCTGAACAACAAAGTTCGTACCCTCCCAACGATCCGCGTCCGGCCAATAAAATGTAAATTGAACCTGCCGGCCTTCGGCCATCTCTCCGGTTGGCAAATCCGCTAAATGAACCGGCAGCCCGGGACTATGGGTTTTTACATCATGTACGGTATCCCAATCGTCGGCCGTCCAGTGAATCACAGCCGGGGCCATTGTTTCTATACGCAGCAGCTTTCCGGCCGGCATGACTCGCAGCTTATGGTTAAACCGCCAGATCATACGCGGGGATATGGTTTTGTCGGTGAGGTAACGCCGGACGGTTTGCGGCGGCATGTCGAAAACACACCCATCAACCAATGAACGGCGCAGCTTCAGGTATTCCGCATGAGCCCAAACCAGCGGCATGGCCGAACCGGAAGGCCGACCAAAATACAGCTCGCGCTTAGGCATATCTGGGGAATCCCAGACTTGCTCGGAGATAAAGCCGCTTTTGTTGGCAAAAGATTCCATCGCAGTCAGCAATTGCCGAGCTGCTTCCACCCGGCCCGCCGCAAGTTCGCAATGGGCCCGCTCGCCGGTAAGCAGCGGCCAGCCGCGACCAATCCCAGTTCCATCAAACGGTGAGCCGTCCTCATGTTCGCCATAGCCGTCATCGTTGTAGCGATGCCACGTGGGACCGGCGGGGGTTTCCACCTTGAGCAATGCGTCGATGATTTTGGCTGTGTCGGCAATGCGCGGGTCGTCACCTGATCGCAAACCAAAACGCACCAGCGCCAAAGCATCCGGGCTTATCAAGTGGCCGGCCTTGCGGGTGTCGTCGGTACTGGCAACATTCTTGACGCGCACACTTCCCCGGAAACGCGACTCGCCGAGAGCAATCCCCTCCGGGGCAATCCGCACGTAATAGCCTCCCACCTTGTACTTGCGGCACCAGTCCGTACCGGACACGTACATCCAGCGATCGATGGAGGCATGCCACACATCCGCGGTCTGGCGCAGATAAGTCGCAATGGTACCTTCATGATTCAAATCCGCCATATCCGCCGCCGCCAGAAGGGCCGCGATTTCCACAGCCACGGTAAACGGCGTATAGCCGGGGTCTTCCTCCCAGCGATCCTGCGGACTTACCGGGCCGTTGCGAGCCAAATAGCCCGCAGCCTGTCGCACCATCGGCCAAAAGCGGGCCATAGCGCCCTCGGCTAAAGCGTTGTGTCGATGGGCCAGATCCACCAGAAGAACAGGCAACGCCGTTTCATCCATCTGAATGCCGGTCCAATACGGTGTGCCATCCGCCCACATGTTCTGCGGCCAATGCCCATTCGTTTGCTGCGTAGCCTGCAAATAGCTCAGCGCCCGGCGCACGTCCTCATGCGCACCGGCGGCCAGCAACCCGCCCGCCGCTTCCACCATGTCCCGCGACCAAACCAGATGGTAGCCGCTTAAATCATCATCTCCCTTGCTGAATCCCCACGGAATCGAAAGACTGGCAATGAAACCGCCGGCCATGGTTTTGGATTCATGCATCCGCAAAACCGCTAAGCTTACCGCCGAAAGATCACCCGCGGTAGCTTCGCTCTTGAACGGCGGTGCGTGCGTCTTGATCCATTCCTGCCAGCCATGGACATAATCATGCTTGACCTTGTTAAAACCGTCGCGCAGGCTGGCTCGGGCAGTTCGGGCGGCTCTTTCCGGGCTATCGCCAAAACCCAGCGCCAGCACAAACCCCCCATGCGACATTGTCAGGTCAATTTCGGCCACCATGGCCACATTGCCATTTTCAGCCCGGGTGTATTGCCAAGTCATTTGTTTGTGCGCTTCAATATCCCGCCATCCATCGGATGAACCCACGTAACCGACCGATTCCTTGAGCCATGCCGCGGAACACGCCAGCGCCAGGGCGGCGCCCTTCCGCTGCGCAAAAAGCGTCGGCATGCCTTCAAATTCCTCCACCCAGGCGGTATTGCCGCTGCCACGGTTGTTTAAATGCGGGGCCAGCAGAACATAAAGGCGATAATCGGATAATGCCCCTTGCAGGGCGGTAAAATGGATGTGTTGCAGCAGCGTATCCCGGTGGGGGTCGGTGATGATCTGTTTTTCAATGCGGTAGCGCCCCGCCGTACACGTATTAACCAGCCCGAACGCCGGCACCCCCTCGGCCATCCAATGGATGACGGATTCGGTACTGCGTTTTTCCTCCGAGAAAAAATCCTTCCCGTCCGTGACAATCAAACCCATATCGCGGATGCAGGCTTTATCAATGTGCGAGTAGTACACCTCGTTGACGATTCCGTGGCTAAGTGTAAACCACACGTGGCTGTCGTTGCCCAGCGCGGCGCCAACGCCGGTTTTAGCGCTGGAAGTCCAGCGCGGCGTTATTCCCGGTCCGCCGGGGGCGGAGCAATTTTGCCGGGCGATGTTATCTGCTTGATTATCCGCTTTTATCATCTCGGTGGTCATGGTTTAACTACCCTCTTTCATCCTTGGCAGTTCACTTAACACGCGGATGGTGAACGCATGATCATTTCTTGAGCAACTTGATAATCACGATCACCAGCACAACCAGCACCAGTACGCCGATTGCCATCCACATCCACATCCCTCCGGCCATCCAGCCATTCATCATGATTAAGCTCCTTTTGTTATGCTGCGACCAGCCCGCCACCGCACCATCCAGACCGGGTACTGCGACATTATACCCATTTGGAACGGCACACAAAATATTCCTTATCCCGAACCACGTTATAATGAGGTGTGTCTGTTGGAAAGGATTCGACGCCATGAGCATACGCCAGTCTCTGAAATCCAAACCGGTGCGATTGTTAATTGCGGATGTGGATGGCACCCTGGTCACCAAAGACAAAGTGCTTACCGCCCGGGCCCGCCGCGCGGTGCAAAAATTAAATGTTGCCGGAATTAAGTTTGCCATCACCAGCGGTCGCCCGCCGCGCGGCATGTCCATGTTGATTCGGACACTGAAAATTACCACGCCTATATCGGCCTTCAATGGCGGGCTTTTTGTCCGGCCGGATTTAACCATCATGGATCAAAAGGTTCTGCCGGCGGTGGTGGCCGGAAAAGTCATCCCGGCCATTCAGGCCCATCACCTTGATGTGTGGGTGTATCGCGGGAAGGACTGGTTTGTGTTGAAAAAAAACGGCCCGCATGTGGATCGCGAAACCCGGACGGTGAAATTCAAGCCCAAAGTGGTGGCCAATTTTGACAAGCTGCTGAATCATGTGGTGAAAATTGTGGGCGTCAGTGATGACCTGGCCGCGGTGGCCCGGGCGGAGGCGGATGTTCGCCATGAGCTTGGCGATCATGTATCCGCCGCCCGCTCGCAGCCGTATTATCTGGATGTCACCCATCCGGACGCCAACAAGGGTGGGGTGGTGCGCCGGTTATCAAAAGAATTTGATATTCCGCCGGCGAAAATTGCCACCATCGGTGATATGCCCAACGATGTGCTGATGTTTGCCCTAAGCGGTCTGAGCATCGCCATGGGCAACGCGGACGCGCAGGTGCAGCGGGCCGCCCGACACGTAACCGCATCCAATGAAGAAGAAGGTTTTGCCATGGCGGTGGAAAAGTATGTTCTTTGAGGAGCCAGGACTTGGGGGACAGGGGATGGGACGATGGCGGCCCAACCCGGTCCCGAAGGCTTTATAGTGGACACTTAAAAATAAGGAGCTTAATTATGGACATCGGTATGATCGGACTTGGGCGCATGGGCGCGAATATGGTGGAGCGGCTCATGCATGGCGGGCACCATTGCGTGGTGTTTGATATGAATCAGAAAAATGTAAAGGCCTTGGCGTCCAAGGGTGCGGTGGGCGGCACATCGTTGAAAGATTTGGTTAAAAAACTACCCAAGCCGCGGGCAATATGGATGATGGTTCCCGCCGGCGCGGTGGATGCGACGCTCGAAAAGCTCACGCCACTGCTGGAATCGGGCGACATTGTCATTGACGGCGGGAATTCCTATTATCACGATGACATTCGTCGGGCTAAAAAGTTAAAGGAAAGCGGCCTGCATTACGTGGATATCGGCACCTCCGGCGGCGTGTGGGGCGCCCAGCGGGGCTATTGCCTGATGGTGGGTGGCGAAGCGACCGTAGTGCAGCAACTGGATCCGATTTTAGCGACGTTGGCTCCTGGCATCAAGACCGCGCCGCGCACGCCCGGTCGTGAAAAAATGCCGCCAAGCACCGCCGAAAACGGCTACCTGCATTGCGGACCGCATGGGGCGGGGCATTTTGTCAAAATGGTGCATAATGGTATTGAATATGGCCTGATGGCGGCCTATGCCGAGGGACTTAACATTCTCAAACATGCCGATATCGGCATGCGGAAACAGTCCGCCGACGATGCGGAAACCACGCCACTGCGCACGCCGGAGTATTATCAATATGATCTGAATATTGCCAATGTCGCCGAAGTATGGCGGCGCGGTTCGGTGATCGGGTCGTGGTTGTTGGACCTGACCGCCATTGCCTTGGTGAAAAATCCGGATATGGACGAGTTTCAGGGACGGGTGTCCGATTCTGGTGAAGGCCGGTGGACCATTACCGCCGCCATGGATGAGGCAGTTCCCGTTCCCGTACTCAGTGCGGCGCTATATGAACGCTTCAGTTCGCGTGGCCAGGCGGAATTCACCGATCGACTGCTTTCGGCGATGCGTTTTGAATTCGGCGGCCACTTGGAAAAAGCAGCGGAGAAATCTTAAACGCACCGACGCGGCAGCGCCCGCCGAACAACAGGAAAAATCGTGTGAATGAACCTTCGGATGCGCTGGTATTTTTCGGGGCCACCGGCGACTTGGCCTATAAAAAGATATTCCCGTCGCTGCAATCCATGATCCGTCATGGTCATCTGGATATGCCGGTGATTGGTGTGGCCAAGGCCGGTTGGGATTTGGCACAGTTCAAGGCTCGGGCCAAGGCCAGTCTACAGGAGCACGGTGGGGGGATTAACGCGCCGGCGCTTAAGAAGCTCTGCGCACTGCTCCAATACGTGGATGGTGATTACCTGGATCCCGCTACGTTTACGCAGCTTCGCCAGACTCTTGGTGGTGCTGCGCATCCGCTGCATTATCTGGCCATACCGCCGAGCTTGTTTGGCAAAGTGGCTGAGGGATTGGCTCAATCGCAGTGCAACAAAGGGGCAAGAATTATTGCCGAAAAACCGTTTGGCCGGGATCTTAAATCCGCCAGGAAACTCAATGCCACACTCAGCCGCTATTTTTCGGAAGATGCGATTTTTCGCATTGATCATTACCTGGGCAAAGAGGCGGTGCAAAGCCTGCTGTATTCCCGATTTGCCAATACCATCTGGGAACCGGTATGGAACCGCAATTATATTTCATCGGTGCAAATTACCATGGCCGAGGATTTTGGCGTGCAGGGCCGCGGAACATTTTATGAAGAGGCCGGGGCCATTCGTGATGTCCTGGAGAACCATACGCTGCAACTGGTGGCCTGTTTAGCCATGGAAGCGCCCGCCGGCGAAGGCGAACCCTTGCGCGACGAGCGAGCCAAAGTGCTTTCCATGGTTCGCACGCTGACTCCGGCGGATGTGGTACGCGGGCAATTTGACGGCTATCGCAACGAACCCGGCGTGGCCAAACAGTCGAACGTGGAAACTTTCGCGGCCGTGCGGCTTTGGATTGACTCCTGGCGGTGGGCGGGTGTTCCCTTTTACCTTCGTGCCGGCAAGTGCCTGCCGATTTCCTGTACCGAAATTCTCGTGGAGTTCAAAAATCCTCCACAACAGGTTTTTGGCCGCAGTTCCGGCGGCCACCCCAACTACGTCCGTTTTCGGCTAAGCCCGCAGGTGGTGCTGGCCTTGGGGACGCGCGTTAAAAAAGTCGGCGAGCCCATGGCCGGAACTGATGTGGAACTCATCGCCCAGCGCCATCCCAAGGACGAAATGGAAGCTTATGAACGCCTGCTGTTGGATGCGGCCCGGGGCGCATCCGAATTTTTCGCCCGTGAAGATCAGGTGGAACAAGCCTGGCGCATTGTGGATCCCATTTTGGGCAATGCAGTGCCGGTACATCCGTATGCCCGGGGTATGTGGGGGCCAAAAGAAGCGGCCAAACTCATTATCGGCGAAGGCACGTGGCACGACTCCAGCCACGAAGCCAATGAAAAAAACAGCTAACCCAACCTTCGCACTTTTTTGCGAATTTAGCGCGCGGCCGGCCGTTGGCGGGGTGGCGGGTGGCGACGGCGTGCCGTGCGGGCCGGTAATTCTTGTCCTTTTTCCAAAACCCGTGTAGTGCCGACCTACCCCCTTGACAGGCTGGGTAAAGTGGTAGACATGTTTGTTCGTTGCAAGAAGCGTAAAAAGAATGGCAAGTGGCACGCGTATTACAGCGTGGTGGAGAATCGTCGTAGCGGTGCGGGCCAGGTGTCGCAGCGGCAGTTGTTGCATCTGGGAGAGCTCAACGCCGGACAAGAGGATCGTTGGCGCAAGAGCGTGGCGGTGTTTGACGAGCGGCGCCGGGCGACCGAAGAGATGCGGCTGTTTACCGAAGAACAGGCGATCACACCAAAGGAAGCGGATACGCGGCATCTGCGGGTATCCGCGATGCAACTGCGGCGGTGTCGGCATTATGGCGTTATGTCGAGCCGGAAGCGCAGCAACAACCGCTCCTGCGGGAGTTGGGGTTGGCACTACCGCCACAGCCGCCGCCGAAGCTGCGCGGCCGCCCCGACGGAGAGGTGACCATGGAAACCCGGAAAGCCGGGGCTCGTAGTGCCGACTTTTAAGAAAAAACGGCCCTGGCGGCGCAGAATTGCCGCTGCCATCGCCAAAGTGCGAAGGTTGGGCTAGCACACGGACCTTTCCATATCCAGACTGTACCGGCCTTGCCGGGCCGCACTATTGCACCGTGCCCGGTGCAGCAGCGCCTGCCGCGCCGCGTTCCCCTTGGCCGCCCGGCCCGACCAGATTTCCAAAGCCGGCTGCTGGATCGCCCGGGAGAATGAGAAGGTCAGCGCCCAGGGCATTCGGGGGGCCCATCGGACATTCATCGCATTCAAACGCGCCGAGGCCGGTTCCGCCGGCTGGCCGCCCGACAAAAACGCCACCCCCGGCACGGCGGCGGGAACGGCTCGTAACAGGCACGTCACGGTAGCGTCCGCGACTTGATCCACGTCTGGCTGTTCGGAACAGTTGGCGCCGGCGAGCACCATATTGGGTTTCAGGATCAGACCTTCCAGCCGCACACGCTGGGCATGAAGCTGATGGAAAACGGTGCGCAGGACTTGCTCCGTGACTTCCCGGCAGTGCTCCAGGGAATGATTTCCGTCCATGAGCACTTCCGGTTCGACAATCGGAACGAGTCCCGCATCCTGGCATACCGCGGCATAGCGCGCCAGCGCGTGGGCGTTGGCATCCATACCGCCCGGGGTGGGAATACCGTCGGCAATGGCAAGGACGGCGCGCCATTTGGCGAAACGGGCGCCCATCCGGGAATATTCCCGAACGCGTTCCGTCAAGCCGTCCAGCCCTTGCGTGATCTTTTCGCCGGGGAAACCAGCCAGCTCCCCGGTTCCCAGATCCACCTTGATGCCGGGGATGATGCCGGCCTGGTGAAGAGCATCCGCGAAGGGGGCGCCATTACTTATTTTCTGGCGGATCGTCTCATCAAACAGGATTGCCCCGCTTATAGAATCGCCGAGGCCGGGCGTGGTCACGATCAACTCCCGGTATATTCTGCGCATCTCCGGGGTCTGTGGAATATTAAGAGCGGCAAAACGCCGGTTGCAGGTGGGATTGCTCTCATCCATGGCCAGCAGACCCTTACCGGGGGCCATGAGCATCCGGGCGGTCTTCGTAAGTTCGGCGGTATTCATCTTGTAGTCTCCTTCTTCATGATGTTGAGGATCGTGTCCTCTCAGGTTTGAGGTTCAGGAGGCGGATGACGCTGCGCGCGATCATGATTTCCTCATCGGTACGAATGACACGCACGGCGACGGGCCCGCCGGGCATTGAAATCAAGGGGGCATTTTTGGCATTGAGCGCCAAGTTTATTGTAATGCCGAGGAACCGCAATCCACGGCAGATGCGTCGGCGGATGACCGGCGCGTTTTCGCCGATGCCGCCGGCGAAGACCAGCGTGTCCAAACCGCCCAGCGCGGCGGCGAAGGAGCCGATCCATTTTGTCGCCTGATAGCAGAATAGTTCGATGGCCTGGGCGGCGCGGCTATCCGTCGATTCTTTCGCCAGCAGGTCGCGCACGTCGGAACTGGTGGCCGAAACGCCAAGCAGCCCGGACTCGTGGTTCACCATTTTCTGAAATTGCGTTGCGGTCATGCCCTCCCTACGCGCCAGGTAGCAGACGAGTCCCGGGTCCAGATCGCCGGCGCGGGTGCTCATCATTAGTCCGGCCGCGGGCGTAAAGCCCATGCTGGTGTCGATGCTTTTGCCATCGCGCACGGCTGCCAGGCTGGCGCCATTGCCGAGATGGGCGAGGATCACGCGGCCCTTATTCGCCGCCGGGTCGCCGAGTCGTGCGAGTTCTTCCATCAAATAGGCGTAGGACAAGCCGTGGAATCCGTAGCGCTGGACTCCCTTGGCCGCATAACGCCGGGGAATGGCCAGCAATTTGGCCACGGGCGGCATGGTGCGGTGAAACGCCGTGTCAAAGCAGGCGACCTGGGGCAATTTCGGATGACGTTTGCGGAATGCCTGGATGAGTTGGATCTCGCGCGGCAGGTGATCCGGGTCGTAGGGGGTGATGCGATGCAATTCGGCGAGCAGCCCGGGCGTGACCCGCTGCGGCCTGGAATGTTTCATGCCGTGGACCACGCGGTGTCCCACGGCCTTGAGGGAAGCGAAGGCGGCCTGCGACTCAAGCCATGCCAAAAGAAAGTCGACTGCCGCGCCGTGCCCGGTCGCATGGATACGGCGACCGGGCCGCGGCTTTCCGTGCGGGTCGTTGCGGGTAAAAGTCGTGCCCGCCAGACCGATGCGATCGATCTTTCCATCCAGCAGGCGGCGCCGCGGTTCACCAATCTCATATATAGAAAATTTGATGCTCGACGAGCCGGCATTGATTGTGAGTAGACATGGCGGCTGATTCTCGGCGGCCACGGTTTTGGATTTTTTATTCAACTTTTCGGTTCTGGCGGAACCTTTCACGCGGTCCCTGGACGGGGGCGAAGATTTCGCGCGGGTCGGCTTGTTTTCGCCTATCGCCATTCTTGCGGTCCGCATTCGCCAATCCTTTGCATTGATTTTCGTGTTCATGGCCTGCACCGTCGCCGCGGTGCGAAAAAAAGGAGATTCGTCACGGCAAACCACTGTTCCATCGCGATTCGGCCCCGGCCCGCACCGGTAGTCTCTCGAAGGAGGATCACCAGATCGTGCGAACGGTCTTCGACCGTCGAATCGCCGGGTCCGTCGGGATCAAGGCAATACCCTCGGCCTGCGCTGTAGCCCCGATCATACAATCGGCCGGATCCTTCGGATAGGCCGCCGGAAGCTGCTGTCAAACCAAAGTTAAAATGTCCGCTACTTAACCAAAGTTAAAATGTCCCCCTTGGCGCGGGCGTGGCGCGGCGGGTTTTGAGAAGCAGTCCGTTGGCCATGCGAAGATATTGCTTGGCCGCTGGAGGGAGGAGAGTCCGCCCATGAACGCGCACATACCGACCCAGCAGATCCATATATGCCGCCGTGGTCTCTCCACTGTAAAAGCGAGCCGAGGCGCAGCTGGTGGCGTCATCAATCATCGCCACCAGCACGATCGGTTCATGGCACCGATCTTCCAACCAGGCATGATGGCTGGCATCCGCCTGGATCATCTGCCCGAAACAGGCCCTCCGTTCGCGCCGTGCCCGATGGCGTTCCCCATGACTGCGGCCCTGCCACAGCCCTTCGATTATCAGCCAGCCCCGTAAGGTCTCATCGGCCACCACCATATTGTCTTCCGCCAACTTCTCTGCCGCCAGCGTCGGTCCAAAATCACTGTACCGACTCTTATACCGACGTAGCACACGCTGGCGAAAATTCCCATCGAACCGATTGTGGCTCGGCTGGCCACGCGATTGATGAACCAGCCCGCCATCCCCACGCCTAACCATCTATTCGGATCCGTCGAAAGGAGAGAACGCGTGTCTTTCTTCCTTCTGAAGCGGTTCCGGCCAAATGATCCGCTATTCAGGCACATCATGTGTCTGGAT
>JAJZKY010000064.1 GCA_021803885.1 Planctomycetota bacterium | reverse complement strand
GAACCAACCAGTTGCACGGCGATGTCTATGAGTTCATCAGAAACAGCGCGGTGGATGCGCGCAACTATTTCAATCCTGGAGCCATTCCACCCTTCAAGCGCAATCAGTACGGCGAGTCGCTGGGCGGGCCGATCAGGAAGAACAAGGACTTCTTCTTTGAGGATATTGAAGGAGTTCGTCAGAATGAAGGCGAGAGCGTGATCTCCGAGGTTCCCACCGCGGCCACGCGCGCCGGCAATCTTCCGGGGGGAGTACATGTTAACGTGGATCCCACGGTTTTTAATTTCATCAACGCCTTCTACCCGCTGCCCAACAGCCTGATCTCATCCAATGGGGAAACTGGAGAATTTGTCTTTAATGGACCGTTTATTGAGACCGAGAGTTTCGAAACAGGAAAGTTCAATCAGCAGTTAGGCAGCGCTGATGCTTTGGATGAAACCTTCCTCAACGATACCAGCCAGGGATCGCAGCCCGATGCGATGGATAACAAGAATGACCTGTTTAGCCTGGACCGGCAGATAGCAACGATCGAAGAAGACCACACCTTCTCCCCGAACTTTGTGAACACGGCACACGCAGGCTACGTTCGCGTATATGCCAACGAGGGTTTGGCGAGTCCGATCAATCCACTTACAGCAGATCTCGCGTATGGTTCGGTTCCAGGAGGAGATGCTCCTACCGTGGCTGTTCCGGGGTTTGTCACCTTCACCGGCGGCATTAACGCCCCGGGAATTCATACGTATTGGTGGGACGATTTGCAGTTTAACGACGATGCTTTCTATAACATCGGCAATCACTCCCTCCACTTCGGCATGTACTACGAGCACATCAATGACAACGAAATTTCGGATATAGCGCGGGCAGGCGATTGGAAATTCGGCAGCATTGCAAATTTCCTGACAAATAAGCCGCTCGCGTTTGACTCCATTCTGCCCGGGCATTTTTCAGTTCGCGGCATTCGCCAGAATGTCTTCGCCTCGTACTTTGAAGATGATTGGCATGCCCGCCGGAACCTGGTGTTGAACCTTGGCGTTCGCTACGAAATGGCGACCGTTCCCACTGAGGAACATAACCACCTGGCAAACCTGCTGACAATGTCATCGGCCAGTGAGCATCTTGGAAGCCCGCTCTTTACCAACCCAACCAAGTTGAACTTTGACCCGCGTGTAGGATTTGCCTGGGATCCGCGCAACAACGGCAGAACGGCGGTACGCGGCGGCTTTGGCGTATTCGATGTGTTGCCGCTACCCTATGAATTTGAATTGGAAGTCCAGTACACCTACCCATACTTCTTCGAGGGCATAGACACGAACATGCCGGCTGGTACCTTCCCGACAGGCGGCTTGGCTGTACTCGAAGGAAAGTCGTCGTCGAAGCGCGGAGGCTTTATTCAGCACCATCCCAAGCTGAATTACGTGGAACACTGGAATTTGAATATCCAGCAACAGCTTACCAATAACATCAGCCTGATGGTCGCCTATGTCGGATCGCACAGCCTGCACATTGTACAGCCTTCCGACGATGCAAACATGACGGTGCCGACGCTGACCCCCACAGGCCTCTACTGGCCGAAAGTGTTCGGCAGCCCGCGCATCAACCCGAACTACGGACGCATTTCCGCAGTCCACTGGACCGGCACTGCCTATTACGACGCGTTGGAAGTGAGACTGACTGAGAATATGACTCATGGTGTGCAATTCCAGACCTCGTATACCTGGGGCAAGAGCATGGATACGACTTCAACCTCAGTAGGAACCGACGCATTCAGGAACTCGCTCAAGAATCCGCAGTGGTTCTACCCGCGGCTCAATTACGGACCTTCCGATTTCGACATACGTCAAAACCTTATGTTCAATTCGGTCTGGGCCATCGGCGGGCCGTTCGAGTCCGGGATGAATGGCGGTGTGAAGGGCTTCTTCAAGAAGGGCTGGCAGGTCGGCAACATTATGCAGATTGCTTCCGGCAATCCGTTCAACGTGATTCTTGGCGGCGACCCGAACGGCCAACTTGCTTCTGTCAACCAGGAACTTCCCAACCGGAACTATAATGTTCCTGGCTGCCAAGGTTCTCTGATCAATCCGCGCAATCCAATCCACTTCGTGAAGACCCAGTGCTTCTCGTTCCCGAATCCAGTTTACAAAATGGGCGACATCGGGCGGAACGCAGTTCAGGGTCCGGGGCAAATCTTCTGGAGTGCTTCCGTGGACAAAATGACGGCTCTCACCGAGAGGCTGAGAATGCAGGTCAGAATTGAGGCATTCAACGTAGGTAACCACACCAACTTCACTTGGCCGATTCCGAATAACATCGCCTTCACGCAGACCGGTGCGCCTGTCGGAGCGCTCGGGCGAGTCGTAAAAACAGCAACTTCAAACCGCGAACTCCAGGGCGCAGTAAAACTCTTCTTCTGACAAGCACCCGCTAAGTCAGGAGGAGAAAGTGTGCCGGAACGGACTGAATCTATCCTTCCGGCACATTCCCCCGAATCGCAATGAAATTCTTCCTACATTACAACAATCGTGTTTGGGAGGGTGTCAGCGCTGGCCCATCTACTCCGGATCAAGTTACGCCTTCTGTAGGCTTAACCTTGTCGGGGCTTTTCGGTAACGAATGGAATACCCGTGACATTCACAGTATCCATCATCGGCAGATTCACTGAGACAATCACATTCTATGACAGGCCCGTTGCGCTCGGGAGTGGTACGAACAGCAGTTCAACGGGAACATCTATTACGAGCTCATGGGCATTTATTGAGAGGGAAAGCGCACCTAAATAGGTAAGATTTCTTTGTTTAGATGGATTCTCTTCATTGGGAGGGTCGATGGCAACAAGAAGCGCGGCTGCCTCACCACTGTGTGCCTTGAGGCAGCCCGCGGAGCCACTTAACCTGCACTCCTGGTGCAGCACGCTCTAAAAGTCCATTTGCGGCCGCATCACCACCGACTGCGCCACAATGGACGGTGAACCTCCACTGCCCGCTGCGGCGAAGAGCCAGCCCTTCACGGAAACAAGTTCGCCATTTGCGAGTCCGTCAAAGCTGTCCGGGCTGAATCCCTGATAGCTCGTCTGATTCGTCGTCATCACGTTGAACGAAAGGGCATTTGTTGAAAGCATCGGCCAGGGAGCGAAGAACATGCTGCCGCCAATGCCGAGGTTGAAGCTCTGCGTGTTCGAATCGGTCGAGGCAATCATCCCCGTCAACTGGCTCGTCTCCAGGCCCACGCTCGACGCGGTAAGGGAGATCATCTGCGGCTGTTCCCATCCGCCCTGATTCATATTGTCGTTCGATTGAGTACCGCCGCCGGTGTTGCTTAACGTCCCTGGCTCAATAGTCACCATCACATTTTGTCCAACAGCCAGACTGGATGCCCCGGTGAACGTGAAACCTGAAGGAAGCGTAAAGCCATTGGCATCGATGGAGTACGTGGCATTACTGGCAAGGCTGACCGTCGCTTCGCCACCTTCCGGAACCTGATCGTCGTTGTTGAAATTCTGGTGCAGCATCAGCACGAACCCTGTGGGAGGGGCGCTGGCGCCATTGGTTGAAGGCGAAGTCAATCGTATGATGGTTCCTTCTACGGTCTGCGCGTTCGATGGCTGCACGTAGCTAACCTGGCTGGCTGTGAGCGCGTCATCGCGTCCCACGCTGGAGATCTGGACCTGGACGACCTGCCCCTGCGTCAGGCAGCCAATGCCCGGAGTCTTGCAGGCGCCGCTGGGGAAGCTGCTGAAGATCGTACCGCTCGTGGTGTCAATTGTGAAGGTTCTGCCCCAGTTCGTCTGCAGCATGAACTGGTTGTTGGTTGCATTCACCGATTCCACCGTGCCGGTGAGGAAACCAAAATGCGGGTGCTCCGGAACCGGCGGCAGCGTAGAGACCGACACGCCGTTGGTCGCGCTCAGGTCCACCGACAAATCGGGTTGGATCACGGTATTCAGATGAAAATCGATCACCAGCCCCAGCGGCGAGGTGGAGCTTACCGTCACCGGGAAGGGCGACGACGAGATGGATAGCGTGGAGGAATTGCTGTCGAAGGCCGGAGTCAGCTTGCATACGGTGCCCACCGCGCAGGTGCTTGCGATCGACGTGTCCGAGCGGTTAAAGATCACCAGTTGCGGGTTTGCAAAGGTCATGCTCAGGCTCTTGTAAGTCCCCGCCTGCACATTCGCCGTACTCAGGAACGCAGTGAGCGCCTGCAGTTGCGTCACGTCGATTTGGATCGGCGTGTTATTGCTGAGCAACGAGACCGGCGAACCTGTCGCGGGGGTCAGCGTGGCATTCGTCAGCTGCACCTGAAAGAACAGAACCGACACGCCGGCCGGCGGATCGTCCGTCATGGAGAGCGAAACGGGAACTGTTCCCGCCGACGGGGTCATCGTACTGCTGGTCATGTTGGAGCTGCATCCCGTCATCAGTACAGTGATCATTGCCGGGACGACAAGAAAAAGCACAGTCTTGCGCATCATGAAACCTCCTTGTTGCGAGAGACCATGGCAACTGTGCGCCTGATTGACTCAGGCCTACTCGAATGGAGGAAGCTGCGCCGGGCTCACGCCGGCTTTTGCAGTCTTGCGAAGCCCGTTTTTATAGCCGCGCTGGAAGCGCAATGAGCACTCTGACCACTCGGCTCATTCTTAATCTGGCATTATAGACCGGAAACCCGTCGATGCGTTGCCGTGGCATGGGCAAATAATTCAGCGCTGGCGCCTCACCTGATACCGCGGAGTTTGAGCCGGCAGGGATGATCCCGTCCGGTCTTGATTCGTTTGCCCTTAACGCCGCGTTCAGGCTGGTTTTCTGCGACTGTAACCCGCCTGCCGTCAACCGGGCGATCGCGGAAACGCTCGCCCAGCGTGATTCGGCGCGCGTTGGATCGGCATAACCGGACCGGCCGGAATGCTGAATGTTGGCGCAATCTCCGTTCAAACGGCATGATTCTTCGCGCATCGGTTGGGTCAATCTGGAAAAATGAACTTTGGATTGTACGAACTTCAGTAAAGAGGAACAGCATGCAGACTACGGTCGCCATCATTGGCGGCGGGCTTGCCGGTCTCTGCGCCGGCAGGCTGCTTCACGCCGAGGGAATCGAGTTCGCGCTGATTGAAGCACGCGAGCGTCTGGGCGGGCGCATCCTTTCCACGGATGAAACCCGCGCAGTTTCTGAGGATGGCTTTGACCTGGGGCCGTCCTGGTTTTGGCCGGAGATGCAGCCGCAGATGGCTGCGCTTGTGCGCGAACTGGGCTTGGCAACCTTTTCCCAGCATAACGATGGCGATGTGCTCTTTGAGCGCATGTCGCGTGAAACGCCGTGGCGTTATCGCGCCACGCATCAGGAACCTCAAACCATGCGTCTCGTTGGCGGATCGGGCACATTGGTGACGGCACTCGCAAAGCAATTGCCGCGCGCGAGTGTGTCAAGCGCGACTTGCGTAAAGCAGATGGTGCTTGGGGCGGCGAATGTCACGTTGACCATTGCGAAAGCGGAGGGATCGGAAGATACGCTCGTTGCCGAGCAGGTGATTGCGGCTCTTCCTCCACGGCTGCTTGCAAAGATTTCATTTTCTCCGGCCGTCGATCCTGCCACGGCACAGCGCTGGAGGGAAACGGCAACCTGGATGGCTCCTCATGCCAAGTTCTTTGCTGTTTATGACCGTCCGTTCTGGCGGGATGCCGGCCTATCGGGGACCGCGCAGAGCCTCGTCGGCCCTCTCGGCGAAATTCACGATGCGACAACGGCCTCCGGTAAAGCGGCGTTGTTCGGCTTTCCAAGCGCCGATGCTGATATGCGCGCGTCCCTCGGAGAAACCGCCCTTGCTGAATCCTGCCTTGAGCAACTTGCCCGCCTCTATGGACCAGAGGCGCTGCGCCCTCGTGCGATGATTTTCAAAGACTGGGCGGCGGATCCGTTGACCGCTTCGGCGGACGACCGGAGTGCGGGCGCTCATCCAAAGCCTTCCGCAGCACCATGGGTGACAGGGGCATGGCAGGAACGCCTTTCGCTCGGCGGTAGTGAAACAAGCGCGACGGAGCCTGGCTACATGGCGGGCGCGGTCAGCGCCGCACAACGTGCCGTAGCAGAGGTCATGCAACGGCTGATAGCACCGTCAAACAAATAGCTCAGCATCTCTCTATGCGTCATATTGATCACATCGTCGTTGCGGTTCGCGAGCTGGATCAAGCCGCTGACTTTTATTGCCGGCTCGGCTTTCAGGTCGGTGCTCGCAATCAGCATCCGTGGGGCACAGAAAATCGCCTCATCCAGTTCCACTCCTCTTTTATCGAGTTGATAACCACAGGCAGTGCCGCTCGCCAGATCGCTTCGCATCAACAACGCCAATTCAGTTTCGGAGCGTTCGTCCGGGATTATCTCGCCGGGCGGGAAGGCATTGCGATGCTCGTTCTGAGCAGTGCGGATGCGGAGTCCGATGCGGCGCAATTCGCAAAGTACGGGATCGGGGACTTTGAGCCGTTCTCTTTCGCGCGCAAGGCGAGAAAACCGGACGGCTCCGAAACTCAGGTAGCGTTCACCCTGGCGTTTGCATGCGATTCAGCCGCGCCGCATGCGGGATTCTTTGTTTGCCAGCAGCACTATCCTGAAAACTTCTGGAACAGGAGTTTTCAGCAGCACGCGAATTCAGCTACGAACATAGCAGCCGTAACGCTGTCCGCCGCCGATCCCAACCGGCACGCGGAGTTCCTGACCCGATTCAGCGGCGCGGAGAAACAATCTCAACCCGCCGGCGGCTTGAGATTCGCTCTCGATGGCAGCCTGATCGAGGTTGTTTCCGTAACCCAGGCGCAGACGCAATCCCTTCCACCGCCATTGTTGACATCCTTCTCGGTCCAAGTCGAAGAGATCGACACACTCCTGCGTCTTCTCAGGGCGGAAGGGATACCATTTACAACTTCGGACAAGGGGATTATCCTTGCCCCGGCCGCGCTCTTCGGTGTCGAGTTACATTTCGAGACAAGGACCAGAATGTAACCCGTACAATACCACTTCCACGGCAGCTTGGGGCAATCCTTGAAGCTACCGCAAACCTCTCCGGTATCTGCGCTTGTTTCTCAAGCTACAGGCTTTGATAGAGACCTCGCTTGCACAAATACTCAAGACCACCGAAACCGGTATTCCAGGCAGTTTATCCGGAGTTATCCAGATGACTATTTCACTTACCGCTTAACGGTCTGTCTCAGTGCGCATTTCAGGGCTGGAGGATTGCATCCCGAGCCATCTTTTGCGCACCCTCCCACGCGTAGAGCCACGCGGGACGTTCCGGCCCCCGGGACCTGATCACCGAGACAACGCGGTCAGGATGGCCAAGATCATGCCACTCCAGATGCTGAAGACGGAGAGCCAGCAGGCGATGGGCATTCGGCGCCAGCACCCGGCGTGAATAATCGGTTGTCGCAATGGCCTCATAGACCGGCGGAGGTACCCGTATGTCGCCGTTTTCATCGCTGAGCGGCAGCGCTTCGTCGAGAGTGTTCACCATCTCCGGCAGACTGACAAAGGTCATCCAGATAAAGGCCATGGAGGTGCCGACCATCACGAATGTGTTCCACAGAGCCCCGGATCTCAAGAGGTGCTCTGCTGCCTCACGATTGGGTTTTTCCTCGAAGCCGCGTACACGAAAGACATTCTCGCCTGCGGCAGGCCCCAGATCGATCCAGCCCAATTCCACATCCGCGCCTTGTGGCTGCGCGCCAAGCAGCACGATCGATTCCGGGTGAGCGCGGGCAAGCCGGAAGGCCGATTCAAGCGACGCTGTAAAGGCCGCTTCATCGGAGTAGTAATGATCGGAGGGAAGAATCGCCACCAGGGCATCCGGAGCCTGGTTGGCAATATGCAGAATACTCAGGATGATGGGCGGAGCGGTGCCACAATTGCGGGGCTGCACAAGCCGAGGCGAAAGCGTGATGCCGGGAATCTCCTCATAGAATTTCCTGTGGGTTTCTGTTAACGCGATGATGGTTTGCCCCACAGGTATGCTTCTTGCCGCGCGCAATTGGGTCTGCTCCAGCAAGGTGTGCCGGCCAAAGACCTTGCAGAACTGCTTGGGGCGGTCATCACCACAGATCAGGTGCGTCAGGCTGCGGAGGCGGGTGCCATCGCCCCCGGCAAGGATGACCGCCCAGCGCTGTTCTTCTGAGAGATTGCGGTGCAAGCGGCTGGGCGCCGATTTTACGTCATTAGCTTGATGATGCGGTTGAAGGGAAGAATTCCAACTGAAATCTTCGTATGGCGCATCTGCCGCTTCGATGGTTTCCGGTGCCAGAAGGGACATGGTGCTACTTCTCCAATCGGTTGAAGGGCTTGGTTAAGTCAGCAAGCGCAGCAGAAAAGGAGACGAGCACTTTGAACGCCTGCCGGCAACCAGGAGGCAGGGTTCCGTTTCTGTGGGCTTCGACACGGGGGCTCGAACGCGCCGTACTTCTCCGGCGTTCGCAACAGGGACCTGGTGGAGATTGACTTTATCTTCCCATCGCTCGCGCCACGAAACATCTGGGACCACTACTAGTTTTGCTGCCTAAGCGGACCCGGATGGGGGCGGACCGATGAGACCCTCCTGTATGGCTATACGGGTAAGGTCGGCCACTGTGTGCGCGCCCAGCCTGCTCATCAGGCGGCTTCGATGAAACTCCACCGTCCGAACCGAAACATAGAGAATGCCCGCAATTTCCTTATTTTGCTTGCCTTCGGCGATCATTTGCAGAATCTGCCTCTGCCGGCTGGTCAGCTCGTGCCCGTGCCGCGAATTCTTACCTGCTCGTTCTTTCACGCCCTCAATCACGTCCTGGCCCAGCCCCGGAGAAAAGTACGTGTGTCCCAGCCGTGCCTGCTCAATGGCTGTCAGCAATTCCTCTGAAGCGCCAGACTTTAGTACATAGCCGCATGCTCCCGCCTCAATTGCCTTTCGCACATAGACGGCATTCGCATGCATGCTGATGAAGATCAGCTTCACTCGCGGCTGTTCCTTTTTGATGGCGCGGGCCGCGTCGATTCCATTCAGAATGGGCATGCTGACGTCCAGCACCACAAGATCGGGCCTGGTGCGGGCAGCCTCCCGCACCAGCGCGTCGCCGTTGTCCGCCGCGCCTACGATGTCGTAACGGCTCTCGATCAGTTTCCTAATGCCCTCAAGAACAAGAGAGTGGTCGTCAGCAAGCAGAATCCTTGCTCTGGTCATTGCGATCCTCCGTGAGTGGGACCGATGCAGTGATGGTGGTGCCGCGGCCGGGCTCGGAAGCCAGAGTCAGGGTTCCATTCACAAGGCGAATCCGTTCTTTCATGCTGACAATACCCAGACCCGTCTTGCTGTGCGATTGTTCAGCAGAAAACCCGGTTCCGTTGTCCTGCACCCGCAATTGGATCCAGCCTTTCGCGGCTTGCAGCACGACATGAACCTCGGTGGCGCGCCCGTGCACCACGGCATTGCGCACACTTTCCTGCGCCACCCGATAGAGACTGGTCGCCGTTGCGTCGTCGAGGTGTACGTCCTCCGGCGAGCCCTCAAAGTCGATGGCGACTCCATGTGCTTTCTCAAACTCTTCGCAGAACTCTTCCAGAGCCACACTAAGGCCGAAGTCCAAAATGACAGATGGATGCAGCCCATGCGATATGCGGCGAACTTCCGATGATGCGCGTAATGTTTGCTCTTGCAGCGCTTGCACGCGGGCACGCGCTTCGCTCAGAGACTCTGGAAATTCACCCGCCAGCCTGCCCAATTCGATGGAGAGGAAGGCCAACTGCTGTGTCACGTCGTCGTGCAGTTCGCGCGCCAGCTTCCTTCTCTCTTCTTCCTGCGCGGTCAGCAAACTGCCGGCCAACGCGCGCAGCCGCTGCTCGCTCTCCAGCAATTTCATCTCGGCTTGCTTGCGCACGGTGATATCGGAAACAAAACTTACGGCAAGGAAGCCGTGCTCCGTTTCCAGGCTGCTCAAGGTCACTTCGATGGGAAACTCGGTGCCGTCTTTGCGCAGGCCGACGAGGTTCCGCTCCATGCCCATCGTGCGCGGCTTGGGATCGGCGGCAAACGCCGCACGATGCGCATGATGCCGTTCCCGCAATCTTGACGGAATCAGGATGTCGTGCGGCTGCCCCACCAGTTTGCGCGCGGTGTAACCGAAGATTTCGCCCGCCATTTTGTTTGCCTGCACAATGGTGCCGGTGCCATCCACGGTCAGGATCGCCTGCGATGCAGTGTCGAGCAGCGTCCGGTTGGTGGCTTCGCTCTCGCGCAGCGCCTCCTGAATTTCCTTGCGCGCGGTAATGTCCTCACTGAGGATCAGCATGCCCTCGGGCAGGCCGTTGTGCATGCCCCAGGGACGAACCTCCCAGCGCAGCCACGTGACCCGCCCGGCGTGCTCCCAACGGTCTTCCTCGGCGCGCAGCGTCTCTCCGCGCAAACAGCGCTGATGGATCGCCTTCCAGCGCTCCGGAATGTCGGGGAACAGCTCATAGTGCGAGCGGCCGGCAAGCCCCTCGCGCTCCACGCCGAAGTCGGTACACCAGCGGTCGCTCACCTGCAGATAGCGCATCTCCCTGTCGACCATGGCCACGGCGACCGGCACGTAGCGCACGAAGATGTTCAACAACTCTTCGCGCGCCTGCAACAGAGCGGTGCGCTGCCCGATGCGTTCATCCAGTTCCGCATTGAGCGCGGACAGCCGCGCTTCGGCCTGGGCTGTTTGAATCCCGTGACGCTTGACGCTTCGATACAGCGACGCCACAATCACCACAATCAGCCCGTAGCCCAGGATGAGCACCCCGTAAAACCGCATCGCCGTTCTCCGCAATGCATTGTCCCGGAGCTGCAGCAGGCGCTCTTCTTCCAGCAGCATTTCGTTGGCCAGCGCCTGAATGGAGCCGTCTGTTCTCTTTTCGGCGCCTGCAAGAGGCGGGGCCTCCGGTGCATTCGAGCCGGCAGCGCGATTCGGCGCAGGCGCCTCGGCAAGGCCGCGAAGACGACGCTCCACCAGCGGCCGCAGCCGCGACAACGTCGCCTGTTGCTGTTGATTGTCGGCGGTCAGCCGCGCAAGCTGCGCGATCTCGTCCTCGACAGCCGATTGCGCCGCCCGATACGATGCGCGGAACTCCGGCCTTCCGGTAAGGAAAAAGCCTCGCTGGCTCGCTTCTGCGGTCCGTACCTCCGCAAGCAGACGCTGCAGCGACAGCTCGGCCAGAAACGTATGCCGCACCCACGCCACGCGCTCCTGCGCCTGTAGCGCCACCATCCACATCACGGCCCCGATCAGAACCGGTATGGCCAGCAGCAAGACAAGACGCCCCAATGCCTGCAGGTGAAGCGCTCGTGCTCGTACCGACTCCACCATATTGCTACCGCGCGTCAACAGCCGAGCCCGATTAGCTTCAATATTGTAATGCCGGTTCGGCCATTGCGGGGTAGCCGCTGATTCGGCCAGACAGGGATGCCAGGGCCTCTGTTCCCGGGCATACAGACGATGCCTCATCGCTATTAAGTAAATCATAATGAATAACTTACAGGAGGTATATTGAACAGGAATCCCACGCCGCTTGCCGGATTTCCAGTCGCGCGCCGGGTCCTATGCCTTCATCCGGCCTTTCGCGCCAGGAGGACCGCGGGCGGTTGCGAGGATGCCACGCTCACTTCTGAAAGCGAGCGTGGCTCTGGATACGCCGCTATCCGCTGCGCCCGCAAAAGACGCCCGGAAAATCATGGATCATCGCGCTTTTTCGCTTGACGCGAATGGAATTTATTGGATACTTTCTA
>JAJZKY010000063.1 GCA_021803885.1 Planctomycetota bacterium | reverse complement strand
CATGGACAGTCGCTGGCCTGAACGATTGGAGATGAGCTTTACAGCAAAAAGGAATTGGTAGCAGAGATGGGCGCGGCCTTATGCTCCACCATATTGGCAAGAGCGATGTGGGCGAGACAATCCTCAGCGCCCCGCCACCGCCTCCATCGCCACCACCACTTCCACAGAATGTACAAGGGGTTCCATAAATGCCATGTTGACCAATGAGGGAAAAAGGATGAGTCAATTTCATCGACTAATTTCAAAGCGACTTTGGTTCATCCTCTTTAACGTTGGCTCGCTAATTTATCTAGCAGTTACGAATCGACTGCATTGGGATATTTGGTCCGTTGTTGGTGTAATTTTTGCGTTCGCACTGATGAATTTCGTGGCGTGGTTGTCATCCCGTAACTTCCCGGAGTGGAAATGAACAAAAAGATGAGTATTAAAACCAAAGCCCTGCTGGGTAATTCCTGTATTGCAGTAACACTACTTGCGTATTTTTTGCAGGGTACAAAACCCATCTTTCTCCTCGTGGCGGGGGTGCTTTGCTTTGGAGTGTTTAACATCGCTTTGATCGTTTCCAAGCGACGCAGTGATCTCCGAGGCTAGCTTCCGCTCTGTGAAATCCCTTCTCCGCCATTACCTTCAAAGGCAACGCTGCCTACGGCAGCGGGAGTAGATAGTGATATATCACCCCCAAATGGGATGCTGTAGGTAAACAAACAGCGTTTCCGGTTTACTCTCGTCGACACGCTCTGGATCAATGACTTGACACTCCGCGATTTCAAAGTGGCTCTATCACCGTAAACAATGCAGCCACCAGCCTGTTCGATCCTGGCGCTTTTGCTACTTGCTGACGATTGCGCAGTGCCCCTACCATTCTGAAACGAGCACCTTGTCTTCCTGACCCGTCAGATTATTGATTAACAATCCTATTGCCGATATAGCAACTAGTCTCCAGAACCCGCGCCAGCGGTCTTGATGTGCAGACTGGCCAGGGATTGAGATTGAGGAAGATTATGAAGGGCTTAGGCCGCTTTTGGCTCGCGCTGATTGTGCTGGGCTGTTGTCTGCCCGCGTGCGTCTGGGCACAGAAAGACAACGCTGATCTGACAAAACAGAGCCTTGCGGATCTAATGAACATTGAGGTCACCTCCGTTTCCAGAAAAGAGCAAAAGCTGTCGCAGACAGCGTCTGCGGTCTTTGTGATTTCGGAAGATGATATTCGTCGGTCGAGCGCAACCAGCATTCCTGGTCTGTTACGGATGGTTCCGGGGCTGCAAGTAGCGCAAGTTGATGCCAGCACCTGGGCCATCAGCGTCCGTGGATTCAACGGCCAATACTCCAACAAACTTCTGGTGCTCATTGACGGTCGAACAGTCTATTCGCCCTTGTTTGCTGGCGTGTTCTGGGATACGAAAGATGTTCCGCTGGAATCCATTGAGCGTATTGAGGTGATTCGTGGCCCTGGCGCAACGGTTTGGGGGGCCAATGCTGTCAACGGAGTCATCAACATTACCACCAAGGCGGCATCCGAAACACTAGGCAAGATGCTCGTGGCAGCAGGTGGCGATCCACATTTAGGGCTTGGAGTAGCCCAGTACGGAAACCGGTTCGGAAAAAGTTCCTACTATCGACTTTCGATAGATGGCTTTGTTAATAATCACCTTCCTAGTGCAAATGGCAGCAATGGAAAGGACGATTGGCATCTTGTCAACGGAACCTTTCGCCTGGATACCAGCCCATCAACAAAAGACACTTTCACGATCCAAGGCGGCGGGCACAATGGCGCTGCTGGAGAAGAGGCTGTAACTGTGATTTCCATTGCTCCTCCCGTCAATGGAACGCACCCGGCGAAAGATCAATTTTCAGGATGGAACATAGTTTCGAGATGGAATCACAACTTCTCTCCCCATTCCGATGCCACCTTGCAAGCGTTTTTTACTCGCAGCAATCGCTACGATACGACCTATGGCTTTGGATTGAATACCTTCTTTCTGGAGTTTGAAAACCATCTTCACTGGGGACAGCATCAGGACATTGTATGGGGAGCAGGCTATCGTCTCGACTCTGACAGTACTGCATCTGGGTTGCGGTATACCTTCGTGCCTGCATCCCTGACTACGCAGCTTTTTAGCTCCTTTGCACAGGATGAGATTGCGCTTGCCTCCGATCGTATCCATGTAAGTTTTGGAACCAAGGTCGAACACAATTACTTCACAGGCTTCGGACTGCAACCCAGCATTCGCATGAGCGTGAAGCTGACAGATCGAGGCATGGTATGGGCAGCCATTTCCCAGGCAGAGCGGACACCCGCACGGACAGACACAGCCCTTCAATTTAACTTTGAAGCAGTCTCTGGCCCGAACGGCCTTCCAGTTCTTCTCACTGTTTCTGGAAATCCAAAGTTTAAGAATGAAGATCTGCACGCCGCTGAAGTTGGAGGGCGAACGCAGCTAACCAGAAATTTTTCGATGGATGTTGCCGCGTATTACAACAGCTATAGCCACCTAACATCCTATGAGCCTGGGACACCATACCTGCAGAGTACACCTACATACATTTATGCCGTGGCTCCTTATATCTACGGCAACCTGCTGCAAGGAGAAACGCACGGCGGAGAGATATTTGCGAATTGGCAGGTGATCAAACGATGGAGTTTGAGTCCGGGCTATTCTTTTTTGGCCATGCACTTGCATGCGACAGCGGCCAGTCAAGATGTAACGACGGCTGCCGCAACCGATGGCGGAAATCCTACGCACCAAGCGCAACTGCGCTCGCGCGTTGACCTACCGAAAAAATGGGAATGGAATACGGCAGCTTATTTCGTTGGACGACTACCAGCGACAGGCGTTCCTTCCTACACGCAAATGGATAGCAATCTAAGCTGGCAGGCGGCAAAGAATTTTTCCATCACTCTTGATGGAGAGAATCTTTTGAAAGCCAGGCACCTTGAATATCTTGGAGAAGATACTACTGTAGCGCCCTCGTTGATTACGCGTGGCGTTTATCTTAAATTGCGCTGGCAGTATTGAGAGAGCGAATGTGCGTGAGCGATAAAGCCAATTTGAGGATGAACGAAGGGGGGCAAAAATGCACCAGCCTCTTCGCGCCCCCGCGGGCTGCGCAACGAACTTTGGAATTCTTCGTTGTGCTCGCGATCATTGGAATTGTGTTCAACGCAACAAAAGGATGCTGTCAATCTATGCAAGATGAGTATCACGTAAAGGCCGCATTCCTTTTTCATTTTGCCCAGCTTGTCCGTTGGCCTCCAAGCGCTCCAAGCGACAGCCCAAGTTCCTTTTTGCTTTGCACCGTGGACGACGATCCATTTCATGGTGACCTGGAAAACACATTGGCAGGCAAGCAGATCGGCTCCCGCACAATTCACATTCGGCATGTAAAGTACAACCAAATCAACGAATGCACGATGCTCTTTATTGGAAAAAATGAGGACAGCCACCTGAAAGATTTACTGGCGAGCCTTGGGAATGCTCCGATCTTAACTGTGGGAGAGGCAGATGATTTTATCGATGCCGGAGGAATGATCCAATTCCTGTTGGAAGGGAATAGGATTCGTTTTTCTATCAATCGCCGCGCGGCAGAGAAGGCAAATCTAACAATCAGCTCGCAGATGCTTCTCCTTGCAAAAAGGGTTATCGAACCTTCGGAAGGCAATGGGAGATGACCACTAAAAATCTTCCAATTCGCCGCAAGCTCGCGTTGCTGCTTCTTTCCTCAACAGTGATGGCGCTCGCTCTGGCTTGTGCAGGCTTCACCATTTATGAACGCGCTGATTTTCGCGCCACTGCGGCCAGTGAACTTTCCACACTAGCGGATACACTGGGTGCAAATACAGCGGCTTCCCTGGCTTTTGAAGATCAGAAAACAGCCGAGCAAATGCTGGGAGCACTCAAAGCCGAACATGATGTAGTTGTGGCCTGCCTTTACGATGAGCAGGGCAACATCTTTGCGGTATACCGCAGAGCTGATGTCGACCCCTCCTTAAAAATGCCCGCTCTGGGTTCAGATGGTGCCCACTTCAGCAAGAATACCCTTACGCTGTTTCACAGCGTTTCACTCAACAGAGAAAAAACGGGAACTATCGGTATCGTTTCCGATCTTGGTGGATTTCGTCTAAAGCTGCGGCAGTACGCAAAGATCGCAATTCTAGTTTTGATTCTGTCCATCATCATCACCTATCTTGCAACCGTAGAACTCGTGCGTCTTGTCAGCGCTCCGCTGGTTCAGCTTGCTTCACTGGCAGAACAGGTCTCGCTGCGCGAAGACTATTCGCTGCGTGCCCCGGAGCTGAGCCAGGACGAAGTTGGAACACTTGTAACATCGTTTAATCAAATGCTGGAGCGTATTCAGCAGCGCGATCTGCTCCTGCAAGAAATAAATAATGGATTGGAAGAGCGTGTTCAACAGCGAACAGCTCAGCTGCAATCTGAGATTGTGGAGCGTCAACGAATCGAGACGGAGTTGCGATGGCAAGCTGCTTTTCTAGAAGCACAAGGTAACGCGACCATCGAAGGCGTTCTTGTGCGTAATGGCCAGAATGAAATCATCTTCCAGAATGAGCCTTTCTGCCGCATATGGAAGGTTCCATACAATAAAACAAAGGGCGATTTTTACGATCCTGGACTGAACTATTTCGCTAACCTCACCACCAATCCCACTGCATTCCTTGAATGCGTAGCGTACCTGAATAATCACCCCGATGAAATTCAAACAAATGAAATATACATGAAGGACGGTACGGTTCTCGATCGATATTCGGCTCCCGTTCTTGGGAAGAATGGTGAGTACTACGGAAGAATTTGGACCTTCCGAGATATAACGGAACAGCGGCGCAACGAGGATGCTCTCCGCAACGCAAAGGAGGTAGCTGAAGTTGCCAATAGAACAAAGAGCGAGTTTCTGGCAAACATGAGCCACGAAATTCGCACACCGTTGAATGGTGTTGTCGGCATGACGGAACTTGCCCTGGATACGATCTTGTCTGCAGAGCAACGGGACTACATGGAGACAGTGAAACTTTCCGCCAACTTACTTCTTGGAGTCATTAACGATGTTCTCGATTTCTCCAAAATTGAAGCCGGGAAAATGGAAATGGAAGCTGTCGACTTTAAAATACGAGAGTGCTTGGAAGATACCATGAAAACTCTCGCATTACGTGCGGACGAAAAAGGGCTGGAGTTGCTCTGCGATATTGCGGAAAACGTACCGGAAACAGTGCGAGGAGACTCTGGTCGTCTTCGGCAAATCATTGTCAATCTTGTAGGCAACGCTATCAAATTCACGCACACTGGAGAAGTATCACTCCGCGTTGAAAACGAGGAGGTGCGCAATGACAACTGCGTTCTCCACTTTACTGTCTCCGACACAGGAATTGGGATTTCCCCTGAAAAGCAGGCCGTCATCTTCAATCCCTTTGCGCAGGCCGATTCATCGACAACACGCGAGTATGGTGGCACAGGGCTTGGGCTGACGATTTCATCGCGGCTCGTATCCATGATGGACGGAAAAATATGGCTGGAGAGCCAGTTGGGGATAGGAACACAATTTCACTTCACGGCTACATTCTTGACCACTCAGTCTACCGCTGCACAGCACGCTATGTCGCCAACAAGCTTTAAAGATTTGAAAGTACTGATTGTCGACGACAATCAGACCAATCGCAGAATCTTATCCGAGATGCTGCGTCAGGTTCAGGCAAAGCCCTGTGCTGTTGAAAGTGGCGATCTTGCATTATCTAAGCTGCGTGAAGCTCATACGATTGGGGATCCATTCCACCTCATCATGACAGACATGCACATGCCGCACATGGATGGCTTTATGCTGGTTGAGCGCATACATCAGGATGCGGAACTGACAGCTCCTGTAATTATGATGCTGACCTCTGGGGGGTATGGTGCGGGTGCAGAGCGCTGCAAGCAGCTTGGCATCGCATCCTACCTGCTTAAGCCAATACGCAGATCCGATCTACTCTTTTCTATCTCTACCGTACTGAATCAGAAAAACCCTTCCCTGGAGAGCGCTCCTCTAATACAAAACCACAAGTATAACGAAGAAGGTCTTCGCATTCTTCTAGCTGAAGACAATCGCATCAACCAGAAACTCGCGGCGCGCACACTGGAGAAGATGGGCCACAGCGTGACCATTGCCAATGATGGCATTGAAGCATTGTCGATGTTGGAAACCGGAACCTATGACCTGGTATTTATGGACATCCAAATGCCACTCTTGGATGGGATTGCGGCAACCAAAGAAATCCGCGACAGAGAAAAGCAGACTCGCCGTCACATCCCCATCATCGCGATGACTGCGCATGCGATGAATGGCGATCGTGAGAAGTGCCTGGAGTGTGGCATGGATGGGTATGTCTCGAAGCCAATCCTCCGCACACAAATTGAAGAGGCTATTACCCTTGCATGTGCAGATAGGATAAAGACTGGAGTCCACGGTGCTGGCATGCCCGACGAATTCTGAACCAGTGAATCAGAGAGAGAAGCTGGACAAGAGGTATGTTGGACCACATGCAATTGAATCCCATGCCTCGCAGCGCATTCTGCGCGGCTTCTCCCGTGTATCCCTGATCGACATAGGCCAACTCCTCTTGGTCTCCGGTGATCTGCTGTACCTGCTCTGCAAGTTGCTCGACCTGTGCGCGATCCTGCTCGCTGGCCGCAGTTACATGCAGCGCCAGCAGGTGTCCCAGCGTGTCCACCCCGCATGCACCTTTACCCCCTTGCGCCGCCTGGCCCCATCGTATCCAGCCCGCGCGCCTGACTCCGGCGTGGATTGGATCGTACGGCTATCAGTGGGACGCGCAGATTTTCACGAACGACCGCGAGAAGACACCGCAGCAGGAAATCGCGCAAGTAAAAGAACCCGGCTTCGGCCTGGGGCACCGCTTCCCACCCTTCGCTACGCGAAGAATGGAGCACCCGCAGAGTTTCTATATCCCGTGTCTCAAAAGCGAGACATGGGGCACAACCTCTTGACCATCTACAGGCACCCGCACCTCTCGGTCAGACGATCCCTCGGACTTCGTATCTATCCAACTCCAAGTTCCATCCGCGGGCAGAGCGGCGGGTGCGGCGCACCTGATAGGCTAGAAGCTAGGCATGACAACCACGAGATTGCACCAGTTGCGCTGCATTGGCTGCGGCGCGGTCACCAGCGGCGAGGGAATGTCCGCCGGGTTCCGCTGCCTGCAATGTGGCGAGTTATTTGAAGTGATTTATCCGGGCTGGGCGCTGGAAGGCAACGGCGACGGCTCCCAGCGGCCCAATGCCGCTGGGCTGCGCGCGCTTTGGGCTGAGCGCAGGCTCTCCACGGCGATGCTGGACCAGAGCGGCGTCTGGCGGTTCCGCGAACTGCTGCCGTTTTTGGATGCGCCCGAGCATGCGGTAACGCTCCGCGAAGGCAACACGCCGCTGTATGCGATGCCGCAATGCGCACGCCGGCTGGGCGTGGAGCATCTTTTTGCCAAGCATCAGGGCATGAATCCAACCGGATCCTTCAAAGACACAGGCATGACGGCGGCGCTGTCGGTGGCGCGCGAAAAGAATTTCCCCTGGGTCGCCTGCGCCTCGACGGGCAACACTTCGGCGGCGATGGCCGCCTATGCGGCGCGTGCGGGCATGCGGGCGCTGGTGCTGATCCCCGACGGCAAAGTGGCCTGGGGCAAGCTGGCGCAGTCGGTTGATTATGGCGCGGTGACCTGCCAGTTGCAGACAGATTTTGATGGCTGCGTGCGCGTGCTTGCGCAGATCGTGGAGCAAGCGCCGGTGTATCTGTTGAACTCCGTGAACCCGTACCGACTGGAGGGACAGAAGACGCCCGCCATTGAGATCGCCGAGCAGATGGGCTGGCAGGTGCCGGACCATATTGTTGTGCCGGGCGGCAACCTGGCCAATGGCGCCGCGCTGTACAAAGGTTTTTTTGAAATGAAAGCGCTGGGGCTGACGGATCGGCTGCCGCGCATCAGCGTGATTCAGGCCGACGGGGCCAACCCGCTGTACACCAGCCTGCGCCAGCACAAAGGCGAGCGGCTGGAGCCGGTGCAGGCGCAGACGCGCGCCACGGCTATTCGCATCGGCAACCCGGCCTCATGGCGCAAGACGGTGCGCGCGATTCAGAAGACGGGCGGCTTTTGCGAGCAGGCAACGGAACAGGAAATTGCACTGGCAAAGGCCGAGATTGGCGCAGAAGGCATTGGCTGCGAGCCAGCCAGCGCGGTGACCTTTGCCGGGCTGAAAAAGCTTTGCGCCGCAGGCAAGGTGCATCCGCAGGAAACCGTGGTGATGGTTTTGACCGGCCACACGCTGAAAGATCCCGAGTACACGATCGACTTTCACCGTGGCACGCTGCTGACCGAGAAAGAAAATGCTGCGATGCATCCAAGCGAACGCGCGGAGTTGCAGGCTCTAGCCAAGGCTCCGATACGTTTGGAGCCAACGGTCGAGGCAGTGCTGCGGCAATTGGATGGGGCGGTGCGCGCATGAGTGCGGAGAAGTTCCACCTGCGCCTGCCTGCGACCTCGGCCAATCTTGGCTCGGCGTTTGATACGGCAGCGATTGCGCTGAATCTATTTTTGGATTTGACGGCGGAGCGGGCAGAGCGATTTTCCATTGACGCGACGGGCCGTAATGCTGAGGCGTGCAGCCAAACGGAAAACAATCTGTTGCTGGATACCTACCAGCAGGTTTTGCAGCAGCAGGGGCGCACGGTGCAGCCGCTGCATCTGACGATGCACAATGAAATTCCCTTCGGCATGGGCTGCGGCTCCTCTGCCGTGGCGCGCCTGGCTGGCATTGCGCTGGCCGCGCACTTTGGCGGGCTGGGTTGGGATCGCAGACGAATTTTAGACGTTGCCTGCGTGCTGGAAGGCCACCCGGACAATGCCGCAGCCTGCTGGCTGGGTGGCATGACGGTGGCGTCGATGCAGAGCGAAGAAGCAGCCATGCAAGTCCAAGTGGCGCAGTTTTCCATTCCATCCACATGGGCGGTGCTACTGGTGCTGCCGTCGCAACCGCTGGCGACTTCCGTTTCGCGTCAGGCATTGCCGCAGATGTATTCGCGGAGTGACGCGCGCATGAATCTGCAACATGTGGCGCTGCTGGTGGCTGCTTTTGCGCAGGAGCGCGGCGAGCTGTTGCGCGTGGCCATGCAGGATCGGCTCCACCAGCCCTATCGCGCGGCCATGTGCCCGCTGCTGCCGCTGCTGGAACCGCTGGCCGGAGACAATGGTGTACTGGGCGTGGCGCTGAGCGGTGCCGGGCCTGCCGTGCTGATGATCGTGGAACGCGAGGCGGATCGCAATCGGCTGCACGCACTCATCCACCGGCATGTGGAAGCTGTGGATACGGTGGAAATTCTGGAGTGTGAATTTGAAAAAGCCTGCGGAATTATGGCCTAAAAGCGACAGATTGCGCTGATTTCTTGATTTACAAATTGCGGCCCGCCCCGTACCCTGTGAACCATAGAGGGTAGCTCTGGGGGAGGGCTGCTCGCTTCTGCGCCCGTTGATCTCTGCCGAGGTCCGGGCGCTTTCTCTTCCTGCATGCGCTTGCTGCACGCAAAGCTCACATGACTACGGGCTTCCCTTGCAACAACACAGACAGAACGGCTCCCGCTGCATTTAGTACGGTAATGTCCGCAGGCATGCCCACGCGCAAGTCGCCGATTGAATTTTCTCGTCCTGTCATTACCGCTGGATTTGCCGTCAAACAGCGCACTGCGGATGGAAGATCGCAGCCTGTACACTCCATAAAATTGCACAGTGCGCGGTCCAGTGTGAGCACACTGCCAGCCAGTCTACCTTCTGACAAACACGTTCCGTTGGACACGGTCACGGTGAGCGGACCGAGCTGATAGCTGCCATCGGGCATCCCGGTTGCACTCATGGCATCCGTAACCAAAATGCTGCGCGCAGCGCCTTTGGCCTTCCAGAACAATCGGATCATTTCCGGAGCAACGTGAATTTTATCGCAGATGATCTCCGCGAATAAATCGTTGCGATCCAGAACCACGCCCAAGATTCCTGGATCGCGGTGGTCCAGCGTGCGCATGGCGTTAAAGGCGTGCGTGGCGCTCACGGCTCCGGCGGCAATGCCGGCCTTGGCCTCGGCAGTACGTGCATTGCTGTGGCCCAGACTGACACGCACGCCCTTGCGCGTGGCGTGGGCGATCATCTCCACTGCGCCGGGAGTTTCGGGAGCAACCGTCATGAGTGCAATCTGACCGCGTGCGGCCTGCCAGTAGCGCTCGAAGCGCTCCACGGTGGGCGCCTGCAGGTATTCCGCCGGATGTACGCCCCGCTTGTCACAGGAAAGAAATGGCCCTTCCAAATGAATGCCAACGGGCCGGGCACCCGGATGATGCTTGCGCTCAATCTGTGTGGCCAAGCCATCCAGAGCGCGCAAAATCTTTTCCTCCGGAGCTGTAACCGTGGTGGCAAAATAGGATCCGACTCCGTGCTTGGCCAAAAAAGAGCCGATGGCATCCACGGTTGCCTGTGTTCCTTCCATCACATCGTGACCGCGTGCCCCATGGGTGTGTACATCAAAAAATGCAGGAACCAGGGTTGCATCCGGGTACTGGATGCGATGCGCCGCCTTGAGATCCACGTCCAAGTCTCCGGAGTGGATCCCGACAATGTTCCCGTCTTCAACCAACACGGACGGATCTTCGACCCATGAGCCGGAGACGAGAATCTTCGATGCCTGAATAAGTGTTCGCACGATTCGCTTCCTGATTCTATTGTGCCTGCAAGTTGGCTTACTGTATAGACAATGTTTCTGCAGGCGAACCACACCTGCAACGAGGATTGTATTTTGTGCAACCTGCGCATCTCATACATTTGCATATCCATATATAATGGAGCCATGCGCCTTGCAAAACCGTCGCAGCAAATTCCCCGCGTCTTTCAAGCATTGGCAGACAAAACCCGTCTGCGTCTGCTGAATCTGATGGCAGAGCGTGAAATCTGCGTCTGCTACTTCACCAGCATCTTGAACGAAAGCCAGCCAAAAATCTCTCGGCACCTGGCCTATCTGCGCCGCGCAGGGCTGGTAGCCGCGCGCCGTGAGGGCAAGTGGATGCACTACCGCATTCTTCCCCCAGCCACTGCCGCAGCCGGAAGTGTTTTAAGCGCGACGCTGGATTGGCTGAGCGAAGATGCGCAGATGCAGACCGAACGCAAGCGGCTGGAGCAAGCCTGCTGTACGCCGAAATTTTTGCTGCCCGTGCGGAATGCTCCGCGCCCCACGCAGATCCCAACGAAACGAGCCGCTCGATGAACCGTTATGAGAATTCGAATACTTCATCAACAGATTGTTCCTGCACCACAGGCCTTTCTTTTCTCGATCGCTATTTAACGCTCTGGATATTTCTAGCCATGGCTGCTGGGCTGGCACTGGGTCGATGGGTTCCCGGCACAGAAGAATTTCTGGGGAGATTTCAACACGGCACAACGAACGTGCCGATCGCCGTTGGGCTGATTCTGATGCTCTATCCGCCGTTGGCGAAGGTGCGGTATGAGACGCTGCATCGTGTCTTTGACAAGCGGCGCGTGCTGGCGCTCTCTCTGCTGCAAAATTGGCTAATCGGCCCGCTGCTCATGTTTGCGCTGGCGCTGATTTTTCTGCGCCAAGAACCGGCCTACATGCGCGGGCTGATCCTGATCGGCCTGGCGCGTTGCATCGCCATGGTTCTGGTGTGGAATGATCTGGCCGCTGGCGATGCAGATACGGCTGCCGGCTTGGTCGCGCTGAACAGTCTATTTCAAGTGCTCTTCTACAGCGTTTATGCCTGGGTGTTGATGACGG
>JAJZKY010000929.1 GCA_021803885.1 Planctomycetota bacterium | reverse complement strand
GGAGATGAGGTCGTCGCCGTCTTTTACCTCGCGTCCATCGATGCTGGTGATGATGTCGCCCGGCTTGATGCCCGCTTTCGCGGCGGACCACCCCGGCTGGACGGAGGTGACCAGAACGCCATTCTTAAAGCCATAAACGCGGCCTACTGCGCTCGACATAAATTGCGAGGACTGGAACAGGATGCCGATCGATCCGCGCACTACTTTATGCGCAGGCCCGATCAACTGGTTGTATACATTGATGACGGTGTTGGCAGGCATGGCGAAGCCGATGCCCTCATTGCCAGCGGACTGGGTGAAGATGGCAGTATTGACGCCAATCACCTGACCGTCCATATTGACCAGCGGGCCGCCGGAGTTGCCGGGATTGATGGCGGCGTCAGTCTGGATGAAGTGCTGAAATTCACCGGGAATTCCGGGCTCAATCGAGCGGTGCTCCGAGGAAATAATGCCTGCTGTGACGGTCTGGTTCAGACCGAAGGGACTGCCGATGGCCAGCACCCAGTCGCCGATCTGCGTTCCGTCGGAGTTGCCCATCTTGACGGTAGGCAGCGGGTGGTCGACGCTGATCTTCAAGACGGCAATGTCCGTTGCTTTGTCCGTGCCGACGAGAGTTGCCACATGTCCCTGATCGCCTTCGGCATCCGTGGTCAGCTTGACATAGATTTTGTCGGCCTTGTCGATCACGTGGTTGTTGGTGAGGATGTACCCGCGCGGATCGACAATAAAGCCGGAGCCGAGAGCTTCACGCTCGCCACCATCCGGCGCTTCGCCCTGCGGGCCTTGTGGACCGCCGAAGCCAAAAAAGTGGTTGAAAAAATCCTGCATACCGTTTTGCCCTTGATCGGGGCCCTGGCCTTGACCATCCTGGCTGTCGGGACCTTGCGCATCCGGTCCGTTTCCGTCCGGGCCGCCATTCGGATTCTGCTGCATGTTTCCGTGGAAGCGATGGGTAAGAGTGGTCTTCGGGATCGAAACGGTGTTGATATTGACCACCGCGGGACCAACCTCTTTCGCGATCTGTGTAAAGGTAGTGGACAGGTTGACGGGATTGGGAATCTGCAATGGCTTGGCGTCGGAGCTATCGACCTTCGCTTCTTTTCCGTCAACTCCATGGGCCATGATCGACCCGATTAGGATGCCAGCAGACAGCGTCGCCAGAATTGCAAACGTGGCGCTCAGGCGGCGCATGCGGAATTTATCTATCCAGACTTTCATTGTATTCATCGAACCTCGTTAGGGATGCGGCATGTAGGGATGCGGCGAATGGACTGTGGAAGGACATCACGGACTCTAAGTATATCGTGTTTGTAAAACACGCAGGTGAGCGGTTGCCATTCGTCATTCTGACTATTAGACGCTGAATCCTGGAAAAGTGTCTCAGTTTTGAGGAAGAGTTTGCTTTCAAAGAAAATCGCAGCCCTACGCCCGGTTCTGGAGGCGAGGGAGCAGTTCGGTCGTCAGAATACCGCCAAGTACCAAAAACGCTCCAAAACTATGGCGAGGGCCGAGTCTTTCATGCAGGATGACATAGGACGTCAGCCACGCGAAGACTGGCTCCAGTGTCAGGATCACGGCGATATTGGTTGCCGGGATGGTCTGCTGTGCCCAGGTCTGGATGCTGAAGGCTGCTGCGGTGGCAACGATTCCCGTCACAGCTAGCGCGAAGACAAGCAGAAAAGTGATTCCAGAGTGTTTGGGCGCCGACAAATCTGCAAAAATGTGCAACGCGGAGGGTTGCATGGTCAGGGCGGCAGTGGTCAAAAACAACATGGCAAAGCCGATTTGCAGCAACGCGATCTGTTCAAAGCGGACTTTTTGCGTTGCATGCGCCAACGTGATGACATGCAAGGCGAACCCCAAAGCACAGCCCAGAGTCAACAGATCGCCACGGTTCAGATGGTCGAGCACATATTTCCAGGATGCGCCAGCGGGAGCAGTCAACAGGACAACGCCCAAAAACGCGAGCGCGGCCCCCACCCAGGCGGTCCACTGCGGCAGGCCTGCGCCGGGAGGACGCAGCCCAGGCAAACTCGCCAGAAATGGGACCAGTACGACCACCAGCGCGGTAAGAAATGCGGAGTTTGTTGGCGACGTGTAGAGAAGGCCTTGAGTTTGAAAAAAATATCCCGCAGCCAGACAAGCTCCGGCAGCAGCGCCCGCCAACCATGCCTGCCGGGTCAATTGTCGCCACTGGCTGCGATACAGGAGTGCCAGACAGAGGAAGGCAATCGTCATCCGAATGGAGTTGAACCACTGAGGGGCAATGTCGGCGAGGGCCGCTTTCACCAGGACGAAGGTCGCTCCCCATAGCACCACGACGGCAATCATCAGTAGATGGGCCATGGCATTGCGAGAGATCTTTGTCGAAGAGGCGTGGGGCGTCATGAGAAGGTTCGGGATTGCGATAGCTGTCCTTGCAAACTTCTAAATTTCCGCATTGGCCAGCGCCAACAGCAGAAGTAGAATGCGGCGGAGCGCAAGGTCGCGCCCGACGGCG
>JAJZKY010000928.1 GCA_021803885.1 Planctomycetota bacterium | reverse complement strand
CTACTTGTGTCTTCACTCCGACGACATCCAGAAGCGATTCGGAACTGTCGTGAAGCCTCCGCCACCAGGCATCAACCAGTCTAACCATGTCTGGCTGAAGAGAACATTCAGCGGTGAATTCGAAGACCGTCCTCTCTACATAATGCTGTGCTGCACCCATGCCGGTCTCGAAGTGCACTATGGCGCGTTGCAGCTTCAGATCTTGCATGCACGGTGGGCAGAGATCCAGGCCGCGAAAGCCGGGAATGCTTCACCGATACCGATACTTTCCAAAACTGGCGCTGCAGCAAGTGCAACGCGAATCGCGCGGCATCCCGATGACTACGCGCTCGCGGTCCGAGATCTTAGCAGCCCACACTTCAAGTCTCTTCTTACCTACCTAAACTCGGAAGCGCCACCGGGAGTCTTTGTTAGCACTCCTGGTCTAGGTAATTTTCCCGCGGGTGTCGATTATCCGGATCGCTTTCGTCGGATCATGAATTACTGCGACCGACGACGCGAAGCAAGGCAAGGGCACTCCATCTCACGAAAACGGCAGCGCTCGACCCGTTCGACAAGTTATCCGGAGTTTGTCAGTTTCGACGATTTCCGCTATGCACTCCAGATCGAAGCCGGTGGAGGGGTCGGAGGGAACGGCGTCAATCAACAGGCTATTCAGGACAGATCAATTCCCGAGTCACGCGCGCTTGAGCTCGGTCTTGATCCGCAGGAACTTGGTAGCGGCACAGTCGAGATCCTGACTGGAACCCCAAACGCAGCGAGTACTGCGGAGGCAGTCGAGACCGCCCGATCCCGGACTCGTTCATGGGAGATCGACAAGAGCCTTTTTGCCTGGAACTCGCAGGCACTCCGGATCGCCGAACTGGAACGTACGGTTTTCTCTGCATTGCGCCTTGCCTGCGACGACAAGAGCATCACCAGCGAAGATCTAACAGCGGCGGCAATTGTCGCAGTTGCAATCGATACTGGCCGCGACCTGGATCGCATTCTCCAGCTTAGAATCGAATCGCTCCCGGAATCGGAGTTCGCGTTTCAGCCTCCCACGCAAGATGATCCCGAGGCCTGGTGGCACTGGCACACGATCGGGCCACTCTATAAATCGGAGCTCAAGGAGCCTGTCTACAAGTCGGAATATAGAGCAAGCCAGCTTCGCTTTCGTGCCGCACCCATCGCTCGGGATCTTCTGCTGAAGCACAAATCGCGACAAAAGATTCGAGTCGGTGGAGAAGCCTTTCGCGCCGATAAAGCTGCAGAATGGGTGAAGGCTTGGATCGCCAGAGTCGATCATGACCAGCGCATTACGCTGAATCGCCTCTCCCATCTGCGCGCAAACGAACTGCACCGAATCACCGGCGGCGAGCGAGCCTTGGCTTGCCTGGTACTGGGTGTTCCACAGACTGCAGCGGCCGTCGAACTGCACTACACCGTGATCAGCACACGGGAAGCGACGAAACTCTTTGACCAAAGCAGCCGAGCCATTTGGAGCGATCCGTATCCTGCGGCCACGGGGCCGTCCACCGGCACCGATCAGGATGCGTACTCTGGATGCCGAGCATTCCCGACCCGGGCGGCCGTGAAGCATACCGTGCGCTGGCTCCGGAACGGTAGCCGCCGCTTCTTCCGAATCGCGCCAGAGAAATTCAGCTTGCGGCGGCACGGGCCTTATTTGAACCGAGCGGTACTTTACCTGGTCTGGCATCAATTCTTCTCCTTCGGCACCCGTGCAATATGCGACGCCTATCAAGACAAAGATGAATTCACGGACGGGGCTGGTGTTGGCATCCTGAGCGACAAGGATTTCGCGGATGGCTATAAAACTCGAATCATATGGGCAGATAAGACTTTGCGTGACCACATGAGTGCGGTGGAAGGACAGCTGAAGGCAATCGCCAAGAAATTGCGGATCACAGGCACTCTTCCCAAATCATCTGTCTGGTTCCTTGACTCAAAGGCTAAGGCGAAAGCGCTCGCGATCACACCATCCAACATCTCTCGTGTGCTTGATGCGGAGTTCCCATTTCCGGTGAACTCGCCGCGCAAAGTCATGCGTAATCTACTGCGCGAACGAAAAGTTACGCACGAACTGGCCGAAGCATACATGGGCCACTGGTCGCACGGTCGCGAGCCGTGGTCGCCATACTCGAGCTTTGATTTCGATCACTTTCTGTCCACCCTCGAAGACACCATACCGAGTTGCTTGAAGGAGCTTGGGTTCAAATGGTTTCCCCCGGTGGGAACGGTATGACGATGACGGCACCGAACGATCTGGCAGGTATCTTAGCCAAATGCCCGGATGCGGCGGCAGCTCTGCTTCGCGCCGGCGCTCCAGCCGTCATCCAGCCGTTGCAGGTCAGCGCCGTTGAAGAGTTTCTGATCCAGAACGCACCTGCCGGAACAAGCCTCTATCCATTACTCGGCGATTTTTACGCGCTGCTCGGACGCGTCTGTCCCGCGGTCGAAAAGAATCACATACCAAAGACAACGCTCCGATATCCGCCGCTCCTC
>JAJZKY010000927.1 GCA_021803885.1 Planctomycetota bacterium | reverse complement strand
CCCCATACCCCCATCGCATAGGCAATATGTTTGTCATATTCTTCAATCAGCCTCTTTGCAATATCGTTGCTGCTCCCCGGTCTTACCTTCATAAGAATATATGCTGGGCCACGAAGTCTGCCGATGCTATTTGGCGAATTCATACGCGGGCCTCCTTGGCAGTTTTATGTAAGCCTATCTTGGTTTGGCCTGAATACACGGTATCACGTCCAATCTCACGGAGGATGTTGCCTGCATACCATGTTGCTGATTCGTGAAGATGTTGCCGTATAGTGGGACTTGCGTCGTATAAATCACGCATATAAGCCACCCAACCAGGCCAAACATCGCATGGAAGGTTATCCTTTTGAATGTACGCGTGTTCCATCAGATCGGACATCATCTCGGCTAAACTTCGGATCTTTCCGTAGTCAACGTCGTCATTCGAGATGGTCTTATTTCCATAAATAAATGGTTTTAGCGCTGGCCTATCAACGAAATATCTGTCTATCGCGATCATTTGTTCGTATAGGGCGACATTCGTCGAACTCTTGAGTTGCCGCTTGACATGGGACACTTGAATATATACGAGTAGAAGAGCAGCTGAAGCAACAATGGCCGCCGCAACTGTCGCGATAGCCGTGAGAGCATCCCAAGTCACGTGCGTAAACTCCTCATAGCGGATGGTATTTGGGGTGCTCCCCATTGTCAATGGCGCGCCGGAGAGATAACGGCCAGCGCTTGCGGAAATCCTTCAGCATCATCGGCAAGTCGCATCCAAAGCGGGCCATAACGACCACCGTGGGAGAATGCCGCCGCAGAGACAGAGGCGCCGCTACGCTCACTGGAATGAGGCGGCAGGGTTTTCGCGTTATCGCCAATAACCACAAGGTTTACGCCCTGTCATCGGGTGGTCGCCATCGGCGCGAGAGCGCGATAGAACGCGGCGCGAGCGCCCTTCCCCCGTGCCGGGGGCGTGTTGGCCGAAAACTATCTGACTCTCACCCCGAAATACCCGATCCAGTTAATCCCGATGGCTATCGGGATTGCGTTCGCACCCCGAAGGCAACCCTTCGGAAGATCGAAGGGCACCCTTTGAATTTCCCACCCGCACTATCACGTCTGCAAAATTCCGTGAATCCGCACGAGATCGATTAGTTACGGGGTGGGCGTTGGCATGGTGCCGGTAGCTTGGTGTGTGGCTGTAGCGGGTGGTTGGGCTGGCAGTTTACCCAGCGCCTTCTCGAGCGCTGGGATCAGGCGTTTTTCTATGATCAAGCCGCTGAGCCGTGGCTCTTTTTGGGCTTCCGCCACGCGGCAGCGTAGGGATTGAACGATTTCCCTGATGCGGTCAATCTCGGCGGGCGTTTCCCTCCCCGGCGACAGGAAATCGAACCTCTTGTCTATTACCAACGCGAGGATGTCCTTGTCCCTGTTTGACAAGCGGAAAACAATTTCCACAAATGCGCGTGGGGCGCAGTACTCGAATACAGATTGCGATGCGAGTGCTGGCTGGAGCAATTCGCGGATGGCGTCCGCCGCATCCGGTGGTTTGATCTGGCGGAGCCAGTTCGCCGCGACATGGGCATCTTGCACTGGTTTGAGCTTCGCGTTTATAGCCGACAGTGATTTAGCGACGTCCAGAATCTCGGGGGATAGGTTGTGGCGCAGGATATTGTCGTAAACCGGCTCGTATGCTCTCAGATGGCTGGCTGCACTGACCACGAGGGCCTTTATTGCATTGGGTGATTCGGCCAATAGCCTTTCATTCGTGCACCATAGGGCTTGGGCGGCTACTTGGAGAAGGGTGTGGAATGACATTTCATGCGGGCTTTTATTGATGAACTCTTTCAGGGTCGCCCAAGTTTTAATGAGGGCGTCGTCTTCCATGTAAAACACATCGCCAGTAAACGCATCAAGGGCCTCTTCCGCCGCTGTCTTCTTGTGAGCTAGGCCGGCAAGTTCTTCACGCAGTTCTGCAGTATCCACAAAGCCATTCGCCACGTTTGATATAACGGATTCGAGCCAGAGCCCCTTTTTGTCGTCATCATCGAGATACCGCTTGAGCATGCGTCTACATGCAGGTTGCTTTTTATCCGCTATCACCGTGAGCAGCAGGAATGCCATATTGCCGCTCAGCAGCTGTAAATCCTCATGAGAGGGGCGATCGGCTACGTCGGATGCGTGCGAAGCAAACACCATCGCAAAGGTGGACACCAGAGCGCGATGCCGCAACTCTGCGTGCACTTGGTCCAGCGCGGAGAACTCCGAATAAATGCGCTTGAAGGCGGCTATGGCGTAAATGAGCAGCCGGATATTTTCAGACTCGCTGCGTTTGAACTGGTCAAGGATGTCCGAACGTACAGTGACGAGGAAATCGGCATAATGATTGTGTTTGTCATCCTTCTGCAACTGGCGGATAAGGTTTGTCAGGGCTTGCTCGGCATCACTGTCAGCGGGCAGGTGAAAACCGGCCAGGGAGGTGCGGGTCAAAACCGGCCAGTTATTGCGCTTCCTATATACGTCA
>JAJZKY010000926.1 GCA_021803885.1 Planctomycetota bacterium | reverse complement strand
TGGAAAGAGAAAAACCCCATCCGGCAGGGCAAAAGCGCCATCGACATCGGCCCGTCCACCATCGCCGCCGTCTCGGAAACCGATGCGTTTCTGGACAAGTTCTGCGCCAACGTACCCAATCTGCAAAAGGCGATTCGCCGGATTCAGCGGGCCATGGACCGGTCGAAGCGCGGGTCGAACCCGGATAATTACAACAAGGACGGCACCATTAAAAGGCCGGCGCCCGGCCAGAGCCTGCAATGGGTGTTCACTAACGGATACCTGCGCCTGCGCGCCAGACTGCGGGAATTGCATCGGGTGCTGGCGGCCTATCGCCGCACGGAACACGGGAAACTGGCAAACCGCGTCGTCGCCATGGGCAATACCGTCATGGCGGAGCAATTGAGTTACAAGGCCTTTCAGCGGATGTTCGGCAAGAGCGCCCGGACCGGGCACCTGGGGAATTCATGGATCACTTGCGTCACAAGGCTGCAAGCGCCGGTGGCGAGGTGATCGAATTCCCCACCCGGACCACGAAACTCTCGCAGAGTTGTCACTGCGAGGCGGTGGTGAAGAAACCGTTGAGTCAGCGCTGGCACGATTGTCCGTGCGGTGTTTGTGCGCAACGGGATTTGTACAGTGCGTATCTGGCCCTGCATGTGCGTCAATATACAAAGGATGAAAATCAGGTCTGGAGATTGGACACCGAATCGGCCCGCGTGGGCTGGTGCGCAGTGGAACCGCTGCTGGGGAAAGCGGTGTCCGATGTGGTGCAAGCTGCGAAAGGCGGGCGGTTGCCCGTAAGCTTTGGTGTGTCTAAAAAACTCACCAGAGACAGAGCGGCTCTTTCCTGAAGGTGCCAGATCGTTTCGGCCCGGTCATTCGGGCGATTCTGTGTATGAGAAGAACCGTGGGTTGTAATGAGGCCCGGTAATTGGATGTTGTCGTTGTGTTGAGCAGTAGCGGCGGCACAATGAGAGCCCGGTAGACTTATGCACAGTGGCATCCATCGGCTACGGGGGAGAAGAACCCCCCGGCTTTAGCCGTGGAGAGGTTCAGGACCAAAACAATGGATGCCGACGATGCCTTGCTACGCAAGGCATCCTTCGACCACGTACACAGACTTCAGGGGCTCCATGGCCACCTGACGGCCGCCGAGGTCGCCAATGGCTTCCTGTTCGACGGGGTCCGTATCCCCCTTATCAATCCCCAGCGAGGCATCTTCAAACCGCGACAGATGCGGTTTTGTCTTTCTATCAGGACAGTCTTCCCGAGAAGCGGCTCCCGGATCTGGTATGACGACCAGCGCGACGCGCACCAGAAGATCTTCGGTGCCCGCGATACCGTGGATTATGCCTTCATGGGCCAAGATCCCAAGGCCCCCGAGAATCAGTGGTTGCGCGTTGGCACTCATGGACCGGGTGCCGCTCATCTATTTCCTCGGTTTCGCGCCAGGACTTTACCAAGCGATCATCCCGGCGTTCATCGCCGGCTGGGACGCGACGCGTCTTATCGCCAGCATCGCCTTCGGGCTCCCCGGCGAGGCGGCGCTGTCCTTACCCAAAACCGCACCGGAGCGCCGTTACGCGCTCGATACTGTCAAAAAACGCCTGCATCAAGGAACGTTCCGGGAGGCCGTCCTTACGGCCTATAAGAGGCGCTGCGCCCTATCAGGGCTCCCCGAGGCACGACTCCTGGATGCGGCGCACATTGTTGCCGACGGCGACACCGGTTACGGACAACCGGTCGTGTCCAACGGCATCCCGCTCTCCAAGATCCACCACGCGGCCTTCGATGCCCACTTGATCGGCATCGATCCCGATTACCGCCTCCACGTCTCTGAAAAACTCTTGGTTCAGCATGATGGGCCGATGCTGGAGGCATTAAAGCGCCTGAACGGGGGCACCATCTACCTCCCGACCCGCGACCGTGATCGCCCGGACCGCGAACGACTCGCCCGGCGCTTCGAGGATTTTCGTGCCGCGCAGTGATGGCATCAGGCCGCGACAGGGATACGGAAGGTTCGGTATGGCAGTCCCGCCACAAGCCTCGCCTTGAGGATCCCCGTACCGCCACGCTATTGCCCCGTGTCGGGAAAGACCGTGTGGTGCCGCGCCCCATGGGGCCTTAACCTAGCCGCTTGGGGTTTGGAAGCCTCGAGGTACCCGCGCATCGCAGCGCAAGTTGTAGCCGCCCTCCCGATTGGCAATGAGCTCCCATTCGCCGACGCCCCGGGCATCGTCGGCGAACCGCTCCCGACGCCGCGCGGCCAGTTCTTCGTAGGCCTCTTTCACCTCACAAGGCGTGATGCGGGCATAGACGACACCCTTCAGGGCCTCAAGGAATTCCGGCTGATGCCAGCAGGGCATGGCCATTACGTGACTATTCCACACCCAAACAATGAATTCCCACGTTGCGCGTATTTCATCGAGAGACGGCGACTTGCCTAGCGGCAACAACAACGGCTCACCGAACTCGAGGAGAGTCGCGGAGATCTTGGTGTCGGGAAAACGCGGGGATTGATAAGGG
>JAJZKY010000062.1 GCA_021803885.1 Planctomycetota bacterium | reverse complement strand
CATGGGTATGTGGGGAAAAATAAAAAGGGTTCTTGGATGTCGAGTATTAACCTGATACCTGAAGCTGAATTGCCGCTTACCCACACGAAGTCGCCTGAAATTCAGGCGGCTCCGGAAGTCAAAATCATGAACGGCAATGAATTAATCGCGGAAGCGGCACTGGTCGCCGGTTGCCGGTTCTATGCCGGCTATCCGATTACACCATCAAGTGAAATTCCGGAACTTCTGGCCCGCCGCATGCCGGAAGCAGGCGGTATTTTCATGCAATTGGAAGATGAAATTGCCAGCATTATTGCCGCCGCGGGGGCCAGTTACGCGGGCTTCAAGGCTATGACCGCTTCCAGCGGTCCGGGCATATCCCTCAAACAGGAAGGAATTGGCATGGCCTGTATGATGGAGTTACCGCTGGTGATCGTGGATGTCATGCGGGGCGGTCCATCCACTGGACTGCCCACCCGCGTTTCCCAGGGCGATTATATGCAGGCACGCTGGGGTACGCATGGGGATCATTTAATTATCGCTCTGGCTCCCGGTAGTCTGCTGGAATGCTATACGGAAACCATACGTGCATTCAATCTGTCGGAACAATACCGCACGCCGGTGATGATCTTGTCGGATGCCATTTTGGGGCATCTCAGCAGCGGTGTAACGATTCCGCCGCTCCGTGATATTAAGATTATAAACCGGTCGCAACCCACGGTGGATACTGAGGATTACCGCCCCTACGATGTAGCCCGCTTTGGCTCTGTGCCGCCGTTGCCGGATAGAACCAATTTTCCACGTTATCGATTTCACATGACGGGTTTGAATAAAGATGCCACAGGTTTCCCAACCGAAAATCCCGCCGCCGTATTGGCCGATGAAAAACGCATGATTCATAAAATTCTTGATGCCATCCAGGCTATCGAAAGCTTTGAATACTACCAGATGGATGATGCGGAATTGGCGATTATAGCCTACGGCAGCAACGCTAATACTGTGCGTGTGGCTATTAAAGAGGCCCGCGCACAGGGAATGAAGGTCGGAATGTTCCGACCGATAACGGTATGGCCCTTTCCGGAAAAACAAGTTCAAGAATTGGCCTCGCGTTTCAAACACATTATTGTAAGCGAAATCAATCTGGGGCAGATGGTTCTTGAGGTTCAGCGCTCTGTGGCGGGGCGTTCTGAAATCCATACCGTTTTACAGGCGTCAGGAATTCCCATTCGTCCACAACAGATTTTGGAAAAAATCAGAGAGGTCATAATATGAGCGTGGATTACTCTCACTATCTGCGGAACGACAGATTGCCATTATACTGGTGCCCCGGTTGCGGCAATGGAACCGTTCTTAAAGCTTTAATTGTGGCCATTGACGAGCTGCATTGGGATAAAAACGATATTGTGATGGTGTCCGGCATCGGCTGTTCCGCCCGTGGTTCCGGTTATGTTGATTTTCATACGATGCACACACTGCACGGACGATCTATCCCCGCGGCCACGGCGATTAAAATGTGTCATCCGGGCATGCATGTGGTTGTGTTTTCAGGAGATGGGGATATGGTCGCCATCGGCGGGAATCACTTTATCCACGCCTGTAGAAGAAATATCGATATCACTATTGTAGTGGTGAACAACTGGATTTATGGCATGACGGGCGGTCAATATTCTCCAACCACCCCGCCAGGATCCCATGCGTCCACGATGCCAAGAGGCAATATCGACTCCAACTTTGATGTCGTGGAACTGGCCCGCGGAGCGGGGGCCACGTTTGTGGCCCGCGGCAGTGTGGCTGAGCCGGTAACCTTGAAAAATTATATTCGGAAAGGACTGGAGCATAAGGGTATCAGCATTATCGATGCTATCAGTAATTGCCATATCCAATGGGGGGGGAGAAATCAGTTGGGCAATCCCGTGGCTTTGGTCGACCATATCCGTAATATCACGGTTGGTCGCAATAATGCCAAAACGCTTAGCCCGGAGGAGCTGGACGGCAAACTGATTACCGGCATATTTGTCGACAATACCGGGAAAAAAGAGTATACCCAGGCCTATTATGAATTAGTAAAAGAGGTAAGCGGTAAGGCCGCTGGTTAAGGAGTTCTAAAATGGCGTTCCATTATGAATTAAGATTTGTTGGTATTGGCGGTCAGGGTAACATGCTGGCCGGCACCATTTTTGCTGAGGCTGCCATCCATTATGAACATCGTTTTGCCACTCAGGTACCAACTTATACTTCACAGGTCCGGGGCGGTCCGACCAAAGCGGACGTTATTATCGCTGATGAGCCGATAGAATTCCCGGAATCCACCCATGTAGATTTTATGCTGGCACTGGATCAACGCACCTACGATATGTACAAGGGCGATCTGAAAAAACGGGCTCTGGTATTGGTCGACAACAATCTGGTGCGAGTACCGGTACGAGATCAGGAAAACTGGGATGTGTATGGGTTTCCAATTATCAGTACCGCCAAGTATGAAATTGGCAATGTTATGACAGCTAATATTCTGGCGGTGGGTATGACGGTGGAACTTACGGGCGTTCTAGGCAGGGACAATGTCCGAAAAACCATCCAAAGCAGGATTCGTCCGGCGCTGCTGGATATTAACATGAAGGCCTTTGATAAAGGGTTGGAAGCGGCCAAAACCTTACGGCTTAAGAAACTGGAACAGCGGGCGGATACCGTGTTGTTGCCGGGGCATTTTTCGGAACCGGAGCGTGCGCACGCTTCTTCTGAACCTTCCCGATTGACATAAGCGTCTGCTTACATGTAAGAGTTTTTGACAACCGTTGACAGTATTGCTCATAAAACGGTTGGCTATCATTTTATCACTATTCACCGCATGACGAATGTAAACGGAGGGTGTTGAGCCGCAGTATCCGTGTGGTGAATATCACGCTTTTGAGCCAATTTTTGGCGTCCGTACTTTATCCATAACCAGTTGAATCGCGGGCTTTAATTCTTCGGCAATGATTTCATGGGCATAGTTATTAGGATGGACACCATCGGGTCCGATCACGAGTTCCGGCGGCCGATGGCTTAGCGCGGTGCCGTAGCGCACGAACGGACAGTGCATGGCCGTGGCAACATTGGCGGCAGCCTGGCGATACAACTCCAACCCCCGATCTGATGCTGGCTGACCGCCATTACGCGCGATAATGCCGGCCACATCCCGGCCACTTAATTGTGACAAGTAGCGACCGCGGATTTCCAGTGAATGATTGGGCATATCCGTAAGGATGGGCAGGGCACCAGTGGCAATCACCTTCTGAGCGATACGCGTGAGGTTGCTGGCGTAGCGTTCCAGTCCGATGCGATTTTGTACAATTTTCCCATTGCTGACCACCAGACGCTTCCACAGTAAATCAGCATCGTTGCCACCCAGCATGACCAGTACGACTGCGGGCTGATGTTGCCGCAATAACACATCGCCAAGCTCCAGACCATCGGCGGTGGTGCGATGAATATCCGCATTGACAATAAACCTTATATATGGAAATTCCGTGCGCAAGATATCCACATAGCATCGCGGCACCTGGCCAATAATCTCAACGCCGCGTATCTCCGCGATTCCTAAACTGATGCTGTCCCCAATAATCAACAGTCGAAATTCATGTTTATCACGCATGGGCGGCCTCCTGGGACGCCAGGGCCGCCGTGGCATCGACAGGCGGAACCGCCGCATCATATTGCCGAAGATCAACCATACGTTTGAGTTTTCGCCCGTGGCGCAATGCTCCGGGAGTGTGAGCGATGATCCGCATTTCAAAAATACCAATATCCAGATTTTTCATCAGGTCGGGATATTGCACCCGCATCTGCTGCTGAATATCCTGGCGCAGATTATCTTTATCCGTCCGTGCAGATTCAACATGCACTTCCATAATTTCCCGCACGGACTGTAGTTTGAAAATCACCTGCCAATCATGAGTCAGGCCGCCGACGGGACGCAAAATATTTTCAAACATCAGCGGATATAAATTTCCGCCGCTGGCCACAATCAATTCATCCCGCCGTCCGCGCAGACGGTTCATGCGCATGCCGCCACGACCACAGGGACAACGTTCGGCGATCAAACGGGTAACATCCCGCGTACGATAACGCAACAGCGGCATAACGGTGCGCCGCAGTGTCGTGAAGACCAGCTCCCCGTAGCCATCCTCTCCCGGCTCCAGAATTTCCGGATAAAAATCGGTGTCATCAATGTGGTAGCCGTCAAATTGATCACAGGGCTGATAACCCAAAGCGCTGCCTAATTCCACACTGCCATAACACATGCGCACCTGGGCGCCATGCCAGACACGGTTCATCCAGGCGATGGCATCGCGCGGCATTTCTTCCGCGCCGCCGATCAGCATTTTCAAGGGTACGCTGCCATGGGTTTCAGCCAATTCCGTCAGGCGAATCAACCAGGTAGGCTCACCAAGAATTACATTGAAGCGATATTGCTCCAGGCGGCGATATACCTCCAACGGATCAACTTTGCCGAAGGCCATACAGAATGTGCCGGATGTCAATAGCGCGTTATGCGCCAGCATTCCCGGTATCCACATGGAGAAATCAAAGGCATTAGCCACACGATCTGTCGGCTTGAGTCCCATGAGCCACAATCCCGCCGCATCAATTTGCGCGATTTGCGCCAACTCCCGGTGATTATAATAAATCTGTTTGTTTTTACCGCTGGTACCGGAGGATTCAAAAACGATATTGGGGTCACGGCACAAAAATGCCCGGGAATCAGCGACGATATCGTCCGGTGTGGTATAAAAATCACCAAGATCTGACGGGGTGCGCACCATGTGAGGATCAATACCATGCTTTCGGAAGGCCTGGCGATAAAAAGGACTGTATCGGCCAACATATTGTACAGTCTGCCGGAAGCGATGCGCACGAACTTGAGCGATGGCCCATTCCGGCAATAGCGAATAAAGCCGGACCAGCGATGCCGGGCTGAGTTGATCCGCAAAATAGTCCACGGGGTTCAAGTGTGTTCGCATCCTGTTATTATTCACCACGATTTACCACCACAAAGTTTTACGCCTGACGCACAGCGTTGATAGCCTCCGTGATAGCGAGTCTGGTATATTCCATGTCATCCGCAGTATGCGCCGAACTGACAAACCAACAGGCGGATCCGGAACTGTTTACATGCACGCCCGCCATAAGCAGTGCCTGACGGAACGCGGCATAACGCCGGGTATTGACATTCCACAAATCCCGGTAGTGCCGCAGCGGTTGGCCGTCCTGATTGAAAATAACCTGAAACATACTACCCACACCCTGCACCACACAGGGAATTCCCGCATCTCGGGCCGCGCGGCGAATGGCTTCCATACAGACGCGACCATGAGCATGGATTTCCTCCAATGTCCCAGGCTCATTGACCTTACGTAGTGTATACAATGCCGCAGAAGCGCACAATGGATTGCCATTGTACGTACCACCATGTTTGACCACATTGGCTCCCACCGGTTCCAGCACCGCCCGCCGGCCTGCAAAGGCGCTGATGGGGAATCCGCCGCCGATGGCTTTACTGAAGATCGTAATATCCGGTACTACGCCGAAATACTCAGCCGCTCCACCGCGGGCCAGCCGGAATCCGGTTACAATTTCATCGAAAACTAACAGTATACCGCGCCGGTCACATTGTTCACGCAGCCATGGCAGCAGGCCTTCCTCCGGCATGATACAGGCATTATTGGCGACAATGGGTTCCAGAATAATGGCCGCCAATTCTTTACCGTGTGTATCGAGTAAATCCGTAATAATTTTCTTATGATTCCAGGGAGCGATAAGAACTTCCTGCGTAATGCTCGGTGGTATACCGCGGGAGTGTGGACTGCTGTGCGGATGTTCCAGAGGGCCTGCTTCCTCCGCCGTGGGACGGTTGCTGATTGCCAGTAAATCTACCCAGCCGTGATAATGACCTTCAAATTTCAGAATGCGCTGGCGCCCGGTAAAACCACGTGCCGCGCGAATCGCGCCACTGATGACTTCCGAGCCGGAATTGCCGTACCGCACCAATTCTGCCCCCGGCACCATGGCGCAAATCTGTTCGGCCAATTCCACTTCCACGGTATTACAGGTTCCGAACATGGTGCCGCGGGTTAATTGCTGTTGGGCAGCGGTAACCAGTCCTGAATCAGCATGGCCCAGCAGGGCGGCCCCATAACTAAGCAGATAATCCACAAATTCATGGCCATCAACATCCCACACATGTGAAGCGGCACCACGTGCGATATACAGCGGATACGGCAGAGGGCCGGTAGTACTGGAGCGGGCGGAACTGCTGATACCGCCCGCCAACACCTGTTTAGCGCGGGTGAACCATTGCTGGGATTGGCTGGTGGCGTGAATATCGGAAAGTCCAAGTTGGGATGACAAAGTTGTATTCATTGTATTTATTTTACCCTTAATGTGGTCCAATGTATTGCACAGAGCGCAAAAGCCAACGCTGCTTCATGTACCGCCTGCAGCGGCACAAATTCATCCAGCCCATGCGCCTGCAACAAACTGCCAGGCCCCCATACCAGCGTCGGTGTTTGCTCCAGCCCCCAGCGCAAGCCCGCTTCACAGCCGGCGTTAAACCCCGCCCAGGGGGGCCAATCCGTGACCAGCCCTGCGGATTGTATCGCATGACGCGCTGCCAGTGCCAGCTTGTGCGTTGTGGAAATTTCATGCCCCCCATATTCTTCCGCAAACTCAATTTCCAGCTGGCAACCGCGCCCGGAGCCGTGTTGATGCAACTCCATAAGCTGGTCATAAAAGCGTTTTTTCCAAACCGCCGGATCATCGGCTGGCAACAATTCCAGGTATCCCCGGCATGTGGCCAGATCACATATAGCCCCCTGCCAATTGGCCCCCTGTATCTGATCGACGGTAATGGGGCGTTGAATGGGATAGCTGGAAAACAGCACATTGGGATTCAAGGCATTAAATTGGATTTCCATTTGCGCCAGATAATCTAAAATCATTTTTAACGCGTGTATTGCGTCCTGCCCCATCCATTTAACGGTGCCATGCACCGCCCGTCCGCGGACTCGGATTGTAAAACGCATGCCGCCGCGTGATGCCGGTCGCGGTAACCCCTCGGTCGGTTCCAGTACAATTAATCCATCCGGATGATAACCGCGCACATGGCTGGTCAGCGTACCTAACCCCACACAATCTTCTTCTCCGGGAATTATTTCCACCAGTACATCCCCCGGCAGACCGGCTGGATAGACCTGCCGCAAAGCCAGCAGAGCCGCCAAAGCACTGGCCAGCGGACCTTTAACATCACACGCACCACGTCCATACATGCAGCCGTCGGCCATGTGCCCGGACCAAGGACCGAACTTCCACTGCGCTGGATCACCGGGAGAAATGACATCGCTGTGGGCATTGAACATGAGACTCGGTCCCGTACTGTGCCCCGGAAACCGGATGACCAAAGTCGGTCGCCCGGTCAGCGGTATATGCGGTAACGCAGTTTGCGGATAACCGCGTAAGTCGTTTTCGGATAATTCAAAGCGGTCCACAAGCAGTCCGTGCTGGAGCGCCCAGGCGGCAAGAAAATCCACTAGCGGACCTTCCCGGCCACTGATGGATTCAATACGCAACATCGCCGCCAGCAGATCGTTTGTAGAGGTCTGGTTTTGCGCTAACCAATTTTTCAGCCTATGGAGGATAGACTTGTCCGGCGCAATATCGGCTCCATCAATTCCAGATGGTGTTATTGCGGACATGCGGCACACATTCTCATAGTCATTACTATCATCATACCGCCGCCACCCGCACGGTCCAGGCCCGGTTCATGGCGGCCGCAATTTCATGCAGACCGGTGTACGCAATAAAAGGACGCTGCTGAATGGTCAGTTCCTGTGCCAGAACTCCCTTGGCAAAGACGATGTCCGCCTGGCGGGCGGGGCAAAGATCACTGCGGCCATCACCGATATACACGGTCTTTCGCAGCGCGACTCGTAAGGCGTTGGCGCTGGCGCATTTGCAATGTGCGGCTCCTGATATACAGTGCTTCTGGCGGTGTGGACATATCAGCTGAAGTTGCCCTTTACGTCGCATCATACGATTGGCACGAATTTCCATGTCCTGAAGATTATGGCGTTGCAGAATCCGGCGGATAAATTTTTCAATGCCATCACTGAGAATAGCAAAAGGGACCTGATATTGCCGCAGGAGTTCAACCAGAGGAATAAAGCCGGGATCAATGTCAATTTGATCAAGGAATAAATCCAGTTCCCGGTCTGAAATATTCAAAAGCGAAAATTCCTGCCGCAGGCATTGTTCGGAGCCGATCAGCCCGGCCTTCCATCGTTCCTCAATGAGTTTCCATGATTCATTGCGTGAAAACCTGTTCACCAATTCATCCAGCACATCCTGACGGGAAATGGTTCCGTCGAAATCAAACCATACCTGCAGAGAATCGGGGGATGGCAACATAACAGTTTTCACAATACGAAGTCCTTTTCCACAAAAATACAACCGTACTACGATTTTCTTGGCACGGTCAGCAACAGATTACCGCTTACGCCATCACGATAAACCGACGCTTATATCCACAGATGATCGGAGTATTTGCAATTCCACCACCTGCGATCCAAAATCCATGTATAGTGTAAAGCGCAATGGCCGTGAATATCAACCGTAATCGACAAGGGTGCGGCTATATTTTTTTGGTAGTTCTTTATTCCTCCATCATTTTCGTGGCCCTGTACCGCCAAATCCATTTTAGCCGCGCGGCCTTGGCCCGCGGGTTAACACTGTAAATTTTGTCCCCGCCACAAAATATGACCGCACCCATCGATAGTGTTGTAAAGAAGTAGAAATGTCACACGAAGCTCCCGCGTTTGAGCGGTGGCGGCTATAGTCTGCGATGTTCACCATTGCCTCTTTTCCGGCCGACTTGAACAGACTCTGCCGTGTAGTTATGGCGATGGTGACGACAAGAGCCTGCGTGGGACAGCAATAGCCATGTGATCACTGATATGACTGGGGTCCAATTGTATCGCATTGACAGAAGCGCTGCCCTGTCCGGACCAGACCCAAAGATTATCCGTGTCTAACGCTGATATCCAAAAACTGAAATGGCCATTCTTATTCACCGGATAGTAGTGCCGGGTAAAGGTGCTGTCCGGTGGGCCGACTGTTAATACTGCTCCGACTGCGGGAAAACTGGTCCCCTGCCAAGTTGCTATTCCGGCAACATGTGTACAGCCGGAGAGTAAAGCGCAAAGGCCCGCCATTACCACCGCACTGTATAAATATTGCCTATACCATATTGTCATCAGAAATTCGCCAATCAACAACGCCCATGGTCATTAAACATTACGTATTCCATAGTATGCCCCAACGTCGACTCGCTGAAAAGGCGTCAGGCAGTACCATCCATAAGGGGTGTGGTCATAAATTTTGGTAGTAACCGTTCACGGACAGATAAATGGCATAATGAACACCATCAACGATCAATAATTTCACCACAACGCACCGACGACACGACGAGTAAAAAAGAATAGTTAGGAGTTGGGAATTAGGCATGAGAAGCGAGCCGGCGGGTTTATCCCGCCAGTATTGAATAATGAATAAAAACGAAATATTTTCATCACAATGACATGACGGCACGACGATGCAATATATTCACAAGGATGTAGCAGAGGTAATCGGAGGACGGATAAACACTGCACCAAACCTCTGTTTACCTCCACTACCTCCGTGTGTAATAACTACGATCCAATATCTCTGCGATCCGGGGGCCTCGGTCGTGAATCCCCTCCAATATCCATGATCAACATATTGCGTCACAGCACGCGGCAGGCCCGGCATCCCCATCATGTTATCAGGCCACCGGAATGCAGTGTTCACGGGTAAAATAGGCATATACAGTGGAACCGTGGTGAGTCCCGCGTTTTTAGTAACGTTGTGTCGTCGTGTCGTTGTGGTGAATGACCCGTCATGTCAACGTCGGAACGATATTGAGCAGATTCAGTATCAATCAGTATTTTCAGTCCGGCATCTTTCGCGGTTCAAAGGCGGTTCATAAGGTGGCGAATCACAAGCGAGATTGATGGACATGTCAGGAACGGTTACTTTTGGTAAAAGTCCCACCGCCGCCGGCAAGTTTACATATTCGAGAGGGATTCCGGGTGCACGGGCGTCGTCGCCCACTGTTGAGCACAAGGAGCCGTATGCCCGGCAGTACCAATGGATGCTCTGGGACAGGCCCCTATTAAATGCCACAATGTATAGCCGCACCCAGCTTCTTTTGGGTCTCGTTAGTCGGCTTGCTATCCGTATCGGCAATCGCATAATAAATGTGATTGGTTCGGCTGGTACGAAAATCAGGATTTTATGAAATCTCATCCACATTTATCAGTTGTCGCTACCGCATTGTGCGGGCGGCTCAGCCACAGGTATGCCGATATTTATATGAAAATTGCAGTATTGCGGTACCGCCGTACGGGAGTACGACGTACCACAGGTTACCTGGCGCGACATGACCGCAGCCAAAATCCCGCATGGAGCCGTGGAGGACATAGAGAGAATGGGACAGTACTTCAAATAACGTGGATTGATAAGAAAGTATGGAAAAAGACGGTATATAAACGATCTTGCGGCATTGTGAATCACGCTACAGATTCGGAATTGAATCAGTGGATAGTATTTACACGCCGCATCACAATGAGTATGGTCTTCGTGTGTGTGGGCTGGGCTGGCACGTTGTTCGCTGCCGCCAGTCCATCACCTGGCCGTGGCGATTCGTTGGCGGACAACCCATTGTTACCACCGGCCATCGTGGTGTCTGATCTTTGGCCGGATTTAACGCTTAATCAAAGTGTACCATCCATAGCGCCCGGGCACTTTTCGCCGCTGTATTCCGCCCGCGACTGGCGACGTTATGAAAAAAAATTCGCCCCGCAAATTCTCAACGCTATATGGCATCGCGAGATGGATAAGATTGCACTGGCCACCAACCTGCTGGATCAGGCCAAAAAGATGCGGCATCATGGCCTGGCACGGCTATTGGATATCAAAGCGTTTGCACTGACTTTTCAATCTCGTGCCGGATCCCCGGTGGCACAACGGGCGCTGGTGCAGTATATGACGCTGGTTTCGCCTCATAATGTTGTTGAACTCGCCCCAATATGGACCATGTCCCAGCTGCTGGCCTATCTGGCGGCCACGCCGCCGCAGGATCGTGAACACTATGCTGCGCTGGCCGAGCGGGCCGATGTGCAATTGACCATGACGCTTTTGCATTATGGCCAGGTGGCTGCCGCCGCACGTACCGTGCGCCTGCTGGTTATTGAAGAAACTTTACCAGTGCGACAAAATCCCGTGCTCCTGGGACAGATCGAGAACACCCGAGCCTTGACCAACCAAAGCGTGATCATGATGGATTATCTTGATAAGCAATATCACCAACTTCTTCATGGTAATGTCGCGGCCGCGACGCCTATATATCTCTATGCGCTGGTGATACAAAATGAGCCGCTGGTGCGCCGACAGATTGCCCGGCGCTGGCCCAACAGTGTGCCGGCGCAAATTCAAAAATTGTTATTGTCGGCTCCAGTGAATTCCCACGCGGATTATGATGTGGCCAAACTTTTGCATCAGGCCGGTACGGCATTGCCATGGGGAATTTTGCATGATCGAACGCTTTTTGCTTCTTTACAGCATTATCGTATATTTCTCAACAACCCTAAAACGAAATGGGATCGCATCTCGCGCACACTGGCAAAAATAGCCGTCGAACATCTTATTGAACAAGGGGCCCGGCCCCAATGGCATATTGCACCGCTGACACCGTTTTTGGGTGCGGCGGCAACAACGCCCGCGTCATAACTCTTAACCGGCCACGGTACACCGGCAATCTCGCCGGCCAAATATGATCCACGACAATCAAGGCTTTACGCATCGGCTTGCAGGTGAGGCGTAAGTATGGGGGTGCGGCCCTTTTCTGTGGCAATTCTTATCCCCCATATTTTTCGTAATCCTGTACCGCCAAATCCTGTTTTAGCCGCGTGGCCTTGGCCCGCGCGTTAACTGTAGGAATCGCGCCCGCACCA
>JAJZKY010000925.1 GCA_021803885.1 Planctomycetota bacterium | reverse complement strand
GGCAGCGTTTGTGAGAAAATACCTCAACGGCCGCTCCGTAAGCGTCGTGGATGGCCGCAAGCTCGTATTGATCGTGTGCGGTGCCTGTGGCGTGAGCATGCACGAATGCCGGCGAACCGCTGCCCTTACAGTGGCTCAAACCCTTTCGCAGAGCTCTGGCTTCAGGATCAGTCGCAATAAGATGCGTTGCATCGGCACCGCTCCAAGTCTGCTGCAATACGACGCCGCGTGCACCTCTGTGCCCGGTTGTGACCAGACTCTTGGCACCGCGCTGCGCGGTCATGCATATTGCGCCAGCCGCTTCACTGATGAAGAATCCCCCCGGCTTTTCGTCCATGGCAGTACAAAATCGCCGTCCCCGTTCGTCAGCCGGCGCCAGCACGCCCAAATTACCAAAACTTGCTTCAAACAGTGGGTGAAGTGACGCGTCGGCGGCGATCACAATAGCTCTTTTACACGTACCACGCCTTAACTCAGTAGCTGCTCTATGCACAGCCAGCAGCGAACCGGCACAGGCCCCAACCGTCGTATGCCGCGGCCCGCCAATCCCAATATAGTCGCCAACCCAGCAAGCCATCGCGGCTGGCCCGAGGGCAATCTGCCAAGCCGTTGCACGATCAAATGATGAAAAATCGTTCCCTCGCAGTTGCCGCAGCGCATCGAGCTGAGTCAACACCGGGCCTTTGCTGGTGGCCGCAAGCAAGTGCGTATCCGGCGCAGCTAAGTCCGCGGCGGACCAGCCGGCATCCCTCACAGCATAAACAGCCGCCCCCAAGGCGAGAGCAATTGACCGGTCCAATCGGGTCACATCCAGCGAGTCGGTCTTTGCAAAGCAACTCTCATGCACCGATGGCGCCAAGGCTTGCAGCAACTCTGGCAAGCCTTCCACCACGCCGCCATTGGTCAAGCGCCGGCCCGCGGTGATTGCACCGAGTACCTCCGCAGGGGATGCACCCATGGGCGTAACCAGCCCCGATCCTTCAATATAGATTGTGCTGGTGTCGGCCTCAACCGAACTGCCGATGCTCCCGACGGGCAAGTGAGCCCTCCGACTAGCCAAATTTAATAATTACGCGTGAGTCGGCAGGACCGATTCATCCACCGCAACTTCACTCTCATAAACGATTGGAATGTTGAATTTGCCGGTATGGCTTACCCGCGATATTTTCGGATGCTCACTGCTCGGCGCTACCGGCCCATCCTCGTAAACATCCCAAGAAAGCCCAAGGTCTCGTACCATCTGATGGTCCAACTCTGGCGTGCGACCGTAAGTCGTCAGATAATTACCGATCATGGTGCTGTCGGCGCCGGCAAAGAAAATCCAGCTCTGCAGGTCTCGCAGACAAACCTCGCGTCCGCCGGCGACTTTGAGCTCTACTCCCGGAAAAATAAAACGACACACACTGATGATCTTCAGGCATTCCATCGGAGCAAGTTTTTCCTGACCGGCCAAGGGCGTTCCGGCAATAGCATTGAGAAAATTAATCGGCATTACGTCAACGCCCAAATCGCGGAGCGTAAAGACCATATCCAGACGATCCTGCCAGCTTTCACCCATGCCAAATATGCCGCCCGAGCAAAGAGACAACCCGGCTTGCTTGGCTGTTTTGAGGGTATTTAATCGTTCGCTATACGGGTGTGTTGAAACAATTTCGGGATAAAAACGCTCGCTCGTCTCAAGATTATGGTTCACGCGCCGTACGCCGCTTTCATAAAGAAAGCTGGCCGTCTCGGGCGTAAGCGCCCCCAGGGTGGCGCAGGCTCGTGTTTTGCCTTGTTTCGCTATTTTTTGCAGCAGCGGGCCAATCCACGTTTCAAGCTCTTGGCGTGTCGGACCGCGACCGGAATTAACAATGCCGAAGCTGTCCGCCCCCACCAAACCGGCATGCTCCGCTGAATCAAGTATCTGTTGATCGGACAGTTTGCTCTGAACCTCTACCGCTGTCTGATAATGCGACGACTGCGCGCAGAACTTGCAATCTTCAGAACATCCACCAACCTTGGCGGCTACAATCGCACAAAACCTGATCTTGCGACCTTTGAAGCCAATACGTATTTTGTTTGCCCAATAAAACAAGTCCGGCAGGTCATCGCCCGTCACCTCGATGAGCCTTTGGGCGTCCTGCCGGCCTAAAAGCTCGCCGCCGAGCACTCGCTCGGCCATAGATTGAACCTGCTGTAGCAATTTACACTCCCATGCGGCCATGCGACGGCCAAAGCGATGCTTTGCCCGTTACGCTGCATCATCGTTTTAACGCAACGGTTGCGGGTTAAAGCGGCCAAGAAGGTTAACGTAGTTTTCCAGTACGATCTGGTTGTTCATAAGCCGGTAAAAAAGCACAAGCCCATGCCGATTGTCAATAACCGTAAGTTGATCCGCTATTGAGCGGCTGGGGCTTTCGGTAATCAGCGTGTAGTCGCCATTGGTGCTTAACATGTCCGCTCGCACTGGAGTGCTGCCGCTCCGGAATAAAAACACTCCAATCGCCAAAACAACCGCCGATGTAGCTAAA
>JAJZKY010000061.1:911-12071 GCA_021803885.1 Planctomycetota bacterium | reverse complement strand
ACAGGCTTGGATCGACGAAGGTCGCCAACATTGTGATGATGGGGGCCTTACTGGAGGAGACCGAGTGTCTCGCCGCAGGCACCGCATGGAGTGTGCTGCAGAACAAGGTAAAAAAACTCGACCTGCTGGAGCTTGACCGGAAAGCACTGAACGCCGGGCGTCTGTTTATCGACGAGCACGCCCACATTGGCGCACTCGATCAATCGGACGGCTTCGCTTAGGCTAAGTACTTCAAAAATTAGATGGTGCCCGGGATAGGGCTCGTGCATGGCTGGATCAACTGCCGAGATTCGACGGCGTTATGAAGCCTAGTAGGCTCCAGCGGAGACGTGGGGGAGGGATTTGGGTTTGTAGGGGCAGAAGGGATCGCTGGCCAGTGGATCGCCGGTGTAGGCGAAGGCACGGGCACGGGAGCCGCCGCAGAGCGCGGAGTATTCGCAATATCCACACTTGCCTTTGAACTGGCTGGGCGTATGCAGGCCGCGAAAGATGGGCGAGTTGCGATAGATTTCCTGCAGGCTGTTCTGGCGCACGTTGCCGACGGCGAGAGGCAAGAAGCCGGCGGGGTACACATCGCCCTGGTTGGAGACGAACATGATGCCGTGGCCGTCGCGAATGCCAAATCCACGGTAGACGGGAGTGCGTTCGATTTCCTGCGCGGACATTCCCTCTTTCCGCATCTCGCTTAACGCAATGCGGCGATAGGACGGGGCTTCGGTAGTTTTCACCTGAAAGGGCGCGGTGCGGGAGAGATCGTAAATCCAACGCATCAGTTCTTCGCCGCGTTCGGGCGAGACAGGCTGCAGGGTTTTGCCTCGACCGACGGCGATGAGGAAGAAGAGACTCCAGCGCATCACCTTCATGGACTTCAGCAGTTCAAAGATGGCGGGCAGATCGTCAGCGGTTTCTTCGGAGACCAAGGTGTTGACCTGGATGGGAAATCCCAGCTCGCCGGCATCTTTGGCGGCGCGGATGGTCCAGTCGAAGCAGCCAGCCACGCCGCGAACCGCTTCATGGCGAGAGGCGCTGGAGCCATCGAGGCTAAGGCCGAGACTGTCGATACCGTGGGCCTTCAATTTCGCAAGGACATCGTGCGTGAGTTCCGGAGTGGCGCTGGGGGTAATGGAGACGGTGAGGCCAAGGCCGCGCGCTTCATCGATCAGCTCGTAAATATCAGCGCGCTGCAGCGGATCGCCGCCGGTCAGGATGAGATGCGGCTTGTCGAAGGCGGCAATCTGGCGCAGCAGGTCTTTGCTTTCCGCGTTGGTCAACTGATCGGGGTGGGGATCAGAAACGGCTTCGGCCCGGCAGTGGCGGCAGGCCAAGGCGCAGGCCTGGGTCATCTCCCAATACACGAGCATGGGGTTTTTTGAGTAGTCGTGGGCCGAGGGACGATGCGTCGGCTTGGGAGTAGTTGCAGCGAGCACTCGAATGTCGATGGAAGTCATAACTTTTCTTCTCCTTCAGCGAAACGACGGTGGAAAGGTGCGCAGGTTCTTCCTCTGGCTCAGGGTTCGTGAGGCTGTTGGCAATATCCTTGGCAGCTTTTACTCCGCTGGCAATGCAGTCTGGAATTCCTGCGCCATGGTAGGCTGCGCCGGCCAGATGCAGGCCAGGATGCCATGCGACGATCTGCTCAATTTCTGCCACTCGTATGGCGTGTCCGACGTCATATTGCGGATTGGCTTTCGACCAGCGATAGGCTTTCGCCAATACGGGCTCCGCTGTGATGCCCATGATGGAGCGCAGTTCTTCGCGAGCCAGTTGGATGAGAGCAGCATCGTCCTGCTCGGCCAGGGCTTCCGCGCGGGCACCGCCGATAAAGACACGAATCAATTCGAACTCTTCCGGTGCGCGATGGGAAAATTTCTGTGACGACCAGGAGCAGGCGGTGATCTTACGGTTCGCGCTGTGAGGCACCAGAAATCCGGTGCCGTTCAACGGAGTTTTTAGATCGCTGCGTTTGAAGGCAAGCGAAACCGTTGCCGTGGAGACGTAGCGAATGGCGCGTAGTTTAGAGGCAAGCACGGGATCGATGCCGCGAACCAGATTGGCGGTGATGTCGGCGGGGGTGGCGAAGACGACCTCGTCGGCCCAGAGTCGCGAGCCATCGTTCAAGTCGATCTGGTAGCGCTCTTGTTGGCGGGTTACGCTGAGCACCTGGCGATTGAGCATGACGACTTCCAGATTTAGGCGCGCCACCAGCGCATCCACCAGTTGCTGCAAGCCGCCGCGCAACGTCATAAACATGGGAGGAGGCAAGGGCTTGGGTCCCGCTGCAATAGAGTTCTGTGCGCGGGCCATTTTTTTCTTGAGAATGCCGCGGAGCAGGCTGCCGTGCTGCTTCTCCATCTCCAGAAACATGGGGAAGGTGCTTTGCAGGCTGAGTTTCTCTGGATCGGCGGCAAAAATCCCGGCCATCAAGGGCGCGGCAATTTTCTCCAGTGCTTCGGCGCCTAACCGTCTGCGGGTAAAGACGGCAAGGCTTTCGTCGCCAGTTTCCTCACGCGGTGGAACCAGGATTTCCATTCCCATCCGCAATTTTCCGGACCATGAGATCAACCGCGAGCGTAGGAAGGGAAGCATCATGGTGGGGGCCATCAGCATCATGCCTTCTGGAATCGGATGCAGTTCTCCTCGACTCCAGACGTAGGTTGCCTTACCAGGATTTGAGCCAATCATCTGATCGCTCAGTCCCAGGTCGCGACACAATGCGATGGCTGCAGCCTTCTGGGTGATGAAGGAGTCGGGCCCGCACTCGATAACGAAGCCGTTCTCATAGGCAGAGACTATTTTTCCGCCCAGCCTGGGGGAGCTTTCAATCAACGTGGTCTGAATACCGGTGGGCGCATATTGCTGCAGGTAAAAAGCGGTGGCCAGCCCGGTAATGCCTCCGCCAATGATCACGATATTTTTCATATCATCGCCTACTGAGAGTGCGCCTGCGGATGCGAACCATGCAGCCTGGGGTGGTGCTGGGAGGCTGCGGAAACCGCTTCACTATCCCCAACGGTAACGATTCAAACATGGCCACGCAGTGACGCAGGTCACATCGCAGGTTTCCGCTGTTAGTGTTTGCTGAAGACAGCGGAAATGGACGGTTGTCGAAGTTGAAACCAATGCAATGAAGATTACAAAACTACGACACGCAACGGCAGTACAGGATGAAAGCATAGAGATGTTATGAATAAATTCCCGGTGATCGTTCAGGGTGGCATGGGTGCGGGTGTTTCGAATTGGCGTCTGGCACAGGCGGTCTCGCGGCTTGGTCAGCTGGGTGTGGTATCGGGAACTGCGCTCGATCAAATTCTGGCGCGACGTTTACAGGATGGCGATCCCGGCGGACACATGCGGCGCGGATTCGATGCGTTTCCGTTTCCGGCCATGGCGGAGCGCATCTGGCAGCGGTACTTCATTGCCGGCGGCAAGAGCGAACGTACCCCGTATCACGTGGCGCCGCCGCATAAGAAAGACAATCCTCGCGAATTGATTGAACTGGATATCGTCAGCAATTTCGTCGAAGTATTTTTGGCGCGTGAAGGTCATCAAAATTCAGTGGGAATTAACTATCTGGAGAAAATTCAGACTGCGCATCTGTCGACGATTTACGGCGCGATGCTGGCAGGGGTTGGCTATGTCGTTATGGGCGCAGGAATTCCGCTGAAGATTCCAGGTGTGTTGGATCGATATTCCAGGCATCAGTCCGCGGAATATGCGATTCATGTAAGTGGCGCACTCGAAAGCGACGACACGACGATGCACTTCGATCCACGCGACTATATGGAGTGCGATCTGGCTCCGCTGACGCGCCCGAAATTTCTCGCTATTGTGTCCTCCAACACACTGGCAACGACCATGGTGAAGAAAGCCAACGGCAGAGTGGACGGGCTGGTCGTCGAGATGAGAACGGCGGGCGGCCATAATGCTCCACCGCGCGGGAAAGTGCAATTGTCGGATGCGGGCGAGCCGATCTACGGCGAGCGGGATGCCATCGACATAGAAAAGTTGCGGGAGTTGGGAGTGCCATTCTGGCTGGCGGGCGGCTACGGGCATCCTGAAAAATTGAGCGAAGCGCTGGCGCAGGGCGCTACAGGAGTTCAGGTAGGAACGGCGTTTGAATTCTCCGATGAGTCGGGCCTGCGAGAGGATTACAAGCGGACGCTGTTGGCGAAAGCCGTTGCCGGCGAAGCGCACGTTTTTACCGATCCGCTGGCATCTCCGACCCGATTTCCTTTCAAGGTTGCGCGATTGGAGGGCACCGGTTCCGAGCCGGATGTCTACGCCTCCAGACCGCGCATCTGCGATCTAGGATTTTTGCATGAGGCGTATCGAACTCCAGACGGCGCGATTGGGTATCGTTGTGCCGCCGAACCGCTGAGCTTGTATGTTTCAAAGGGCGGCAACGCGGAAGATTCACCGGGAAGAAAATGCCTGTGCAATGCGCTGCTGGCGAATATCGGCTATCCGCAGGCCAGAAATGGAAGCCGGACAGAGCAGGGAATCGTGACCGCCGGCGATGATCTGGACTGTGTGCCGATGTTTCTTGCGCCGGGACGGTCGAGCTATACGGCGGCGGATGTGATTGCGAAGTTGCTGGAGGGGCTGTCTGTTTCCAGCAGGCGGTTCTCAACCGATGCACACCGTGTTGCCGACTCCACGCAATTGCTGGATGCACAGCTGTGCGCTGAGTTCGAAACTGTTTAGCGAAAGCAGCCGCGCTGGATCTACGATCTGGTACTGATACTACTGTGCTGTGCGAATCCGCGAAGACAGCAGGGGCAAAGTGGCAGAGAGCGGGCGAGGTGGTTGCGATCTGTCGTCGCACAGAGGCAATGGATTGCGGGTTATGCCTTGTTGCACTCGACTTCAGGTTCATGACCCGAGTAGATCCTGTTCTTGTCATGCCTCTGTTGTTCGTCGATTCGATGCGCTGTCTGAAGGAGCTTGTCGAGTTTCATCGTATGGGTGTGAGCAACCCCACCTGTTAAAAGGGTTTGGGCTGTGATGAACTCTGAGTATGGACACAGAGTCGGGAGTAGGGGTTCGTCGTCGTCGCAGTGGTGAGGAAAAGTCGAGCAACTGGTGGTCGGCTATCGATCGAGCCAGCTGCCGCGCAAAGAGTATTGCCGCCTGCACGGCATCGGGTTGAGCACACTGGATCGGTACTTGCACCAATGGCACAAGCAATGGAGTCATGGGGGAAAAGAAGTTGCAGCGAAAGGCCGGTTGGTGACCGTCGAGTTGGCCAGTGTTGCATCTTGATCCACATCGGCAGACAACAGGCCGGACCGCGCCTGGCCGCAATCCTCTCCGTCATCGAAAGCTGCCGCCGCATCAAGGTCCCGGTGCGCGACTACCTCGGAGACATCCTGCCCGGACTCGCCAATACATCCATCCAACGCCTCGCCGAACTTACACCTACCGCCTAGGCCGCCAACCATCTGTAATTTTCAACCGCGCGGCTGGAACAGACCTTACAGTCCATCACAGCCAAGCGCCGCTGAACAGATGTGGTTGCTCACACGCATACGAATCATCTCGCTTTTTCAGTACCGGTCTCAATGAGAAACGGGTTGAATTCGAATCTGAGTCCTTTCTGTTGCATTCAATTTCATCCAGAGAACCGCGTCGTCTCGGTCTATCGAATGAGACGCTCCGATGTGCACAGATCCGGTTGATTTTTGGAGATGGCCGTTGAGGTAGACATCCATGTTTCCAGACCAGTTTTCGATGAGGAATGCCGGATCAACCAAGGGCCTATCCGGGCTGGCTTCTATGGTTAAGAGGAGCGAAGATGGTTTTGCATCAGCCGGGCGGTGAATGACAAAGGCTCGTTGAGCAGGGTCATAGCTTGCACTCAGAACCTTAGTTCCGGTTGCCTTGATCGCAGGAGGAGAGAGCCACGACTTTGCCAAGGGGAGTAACTGCTGCGGTTGAAGCGACGTCAGGCCCGTCATCAGTAACTTTGTTTCTGTGTGGCTGGTTTTCTCATAGTCGTCCCAAGAGATATCGGACAGTGAGCTGTGGGACGTACGATCTGCGGCAACAGCCGGACGACCGCTTGAGGGGATTTGTGCCACGGGCCAATGATTCCACCATGCGAACATGGAGTAGCTTCTTTCACTGCTGTGCGAATGAAAATGTACGTTCTGGGATGGCACTACCTCGAACGGTTTTTGCTGCGATTTCAAATTAACTATCTGAATATTCGCATTCTTCGGGAGCTTTAGGCCATGGGGTCCCTTAGGATAGTCGAAAGACTGATCCGTTTTTGTGCCCCAGCTATAGGTGTGGGTCTCTCCTTGCATATTCTCCAATGTCAGAGCGTCTGGCTGAATATCATCTTCCGGCCTTTGGCCAGGCCCGTTAATTACGATCGTTTCCTGCCATTCGTAAGGAGTGCGGTCTAAATCAGTACCCCACAAAATCTGTTTCCGAATCGCGACTCCATCTGGATATACGGTCCAATATTCATCAACCCAGTCGAACCACCCTGTATTTGGATCTGGGACGGCGCCTTGGTATTTGCGCGTCTCCGCAAGAGCATATCTCCAGTGAACCACTGCCCTGGCGGGGCTCGATTCCAAAATGCTAACCCGCGAATAGCGGCTTTGCTTGTCCGACATCGGCTCGCAGTCTTCTCCACCCGTGCATCCTGGGGGTTCCCATGTTTCTACCGATTGTTCGTTGTACCACTTTCCATTCTCCGTAACCCAAGCAGGCATATAGTTGGTGCCACGCCAGAAAACGAGACGGATGGGTGATTCGTCGAAGCGCACGACCACATCGGAATCAGGTCCAAACCGACTCATTCGATCCCATGTTTTCTTGAACTTAAGTGTGGCATAAAAGGCTCCAAACGGGCCTACATCTGCAGGTCCTGATGGAAGCACGGCGTAGGGGATCACGTCATGATCGGAAACCTTTGCCGATGTAAACGCAGTCCGTTCATCTTGGGCTGAACGAGCATGAGGAAGAATTTCAAGCTCATCGAGATATCCGTCGAACGAGTAGTTGACAGGATCATGTGGGTGAATCAGCCAGGATGGAAATGGAAGCGTCGGCTCCCGGACCCGGCCAACAATGAGGCTTGCCTTCTCTGCTTGAAAGAAAGTGCCTTTGACCTTCAGCGTACCCGCCGGCATTCCGTTGATGTAAATCTCAAGCCCTGAGTTTCCGTCAAAGGTCGCGGTCACACGGCACCACTTTTTCAAGGGCAGTCGCATCGTTGATGTCAACTGCTGCCAAACTCCATTTACATCCAAATCAAATCCAACGTGGCCAAAAGCGTCGATTCCAAAAAAGAAGCCTACTTGTTCATCGAGTTCCTGATCGGCGATGGGTACCCAATTCCAAGGATAGTCGTCGATAGCCACCCAAGCTGACACCGTAAAGGAATTGCCCAGATCGGGTGCGTCTTTTGCAGGGCGGACTATCTGGGTTGTGTAGCCATCAAATTGCAATGCGGTTCCCTCCACCCCCGGTACCCTGTCCCAAAAACCCTCGACCCGGTCATCCATTGCTCCTCGCGAATCATGAACTATAGGGCCTGCAGCTTCATCAAAGTTCCAGCTAATTCCGTGGTTTTGATTCTGCGCCTGAAGGCCAGAAATCATCAGGATGAATGTGCTCATCATGCAGGCTAATGTTTTGTACCGATGAATTATATGCATAACTATTATGACCTCATTTGTTATGTAACTGGCTACAAGGCCAGCGGGAGCTACACCCCATTCGACTTCATAGCTCAGATGTGTCTTGCGTCTCGTCTGATGCGACAACTGAAAGTACAAGAACAGGAACAAAGCGCAATCCTGTTAGGGAGAGGCTCAAATCAGTTCGAACTCGTGCAAGCACATCGAATAAACGCCGCCGGGAGGGTTCACCTTGAATTTCGCCTCGGTGTAATTGGCGCTGTAGCACAACCAGCCCTTTCTCCCGTCTTCACTGATGAACTTTGTAGGGATGTTCACGAAGTAGCCTTGCTCCCCAAATTTCGTCATGTAGGTGACCATCTTCCAGGGCCCACAAATGTCGCTGGACTCCAGAATAAAAGTGTTTATCTCCCGGGTGCCGGGCCAAGGATCTGCAACGCACATCAGGTATTTCTGTAAGGGTGCATTGAACGTAACGGTCACGCACCCGCAGTGATTGTTCCAGTCAATCAGCGGCTGGATTTGGGAGAACTCGCGGGACCAAGTCGGCGTGCCCTGCGGGTCGAGGCCCGCGAAGTATTCGTATTGTGAGGTATCGTTGATACTCGATGGCGTCGGCGTAACTCTGGTCAGAAAGAGCTGGTCCCCAGCTATCCAGTTATTGTTAGCGAAGCGCGGCTTGGGATCGGGCTCCACCGTGCCATGTCCTACAAGGTAGGCTTTGCCATCCGGGGAGTGTTCCATATTCCGGCCGAAGTCGACGAAGTGAGGGGTGCCGATCTTCACCTGCGGCAAACAGTGAATGATACTACGCACGTCGGAGGTCCGCCAATCGCGGTCTTGCTCAGCAAGCACATTCAGCGCCACGGAACGGTCTGCGACTTCCGGGAAGAGGGGCGACCAGGGAGTATGGGGTGTGTCTTCCCAGGTTTTTCCATAGTCCCGAGAGATCTTAAAACCAACGAAGGGTTCCAATGAAGCCCAGGAGAAGAATATTTCGTCCACCGTCCGCGAAGGCACATCGCAGCAGTAAGTTCCGTAATACCAAATGCCGTTGTAGTTCAGGTTGGCACACGCGTATCTACCGCTGAAAGGCAATGCCGACGCACTGTGCTTTCCCAAGGGAACAATCGACAGGTTCAAAGGGTCGTCGCCGATGATCTTTGCATAACCTTGCGTGGCCTTGTTGCCGTGCGCGCCATCAGCTTCGAGCTTCCCGCCTCCGGGCATGTTCACTGAGCCATCCTCGAACGGCGAATAGAGGTTTCCATCTTCTGCCCAGGTTGGGAACCAGGTGTCGGCATCGGTATATTCGGTATATTCTTTGTGCCGGCCGGTGAATCGAATCCCCTTCAGAAGGTCCGACTGGGAAAAAGGAGTGTCCGCAGGGGGAGTAGATGGCCAAAGTATGGGTTTGTAGAAATTCGTTACGTGCTTGTCACCCTCATCTATCCCAGCTTCCGGTAAAGCGCAGAATCCCGAGGCTTTGAGAAACATCGATGCTGACCCAAGTTTAAGAAAAGTTCTGCGAATCATATGGTAATCCTCGTCGTTTAGCCCAATGGCTGAAGCATTATCCCATCGCGTCGGTTGTGACCTCGTATGTGCCGCCCGGCTGAGTGCGGATTATGACGTTTCAGTGTGTCCCACGGCGGTGCAATATCTGAAGGCCAGAAAATCGTGCCGTTACGTTGTGCACCAAGATAGGCGGCACGAGCAAGGATAAGCGCACGCGTCTTCATGTCTCGGCGCATTCCCTCATTGGGCGCAGCAGTGTGAAACAGCGGATATACGTTGAAGTAGCGCGTTTCGGCCCGATATAAAGGTAACTTCCGTTGGGGGATGTCCGGCTCGGTTTTATCGGTCCAGATCGAACTGAATCCCTTGTCGATCAAATTCTTGTGTATTGCATCCCAATACCACTTTGCCACCCCAGGATTCGTGGTATCGATGTTGGGGCCGGTATAGTTATCGGGTAGACCGTTCGAGGTGGTCGGCGTTTCATCGGCGAGATGCACGAACCATCCATTCTTGGACAGCAGATTGTAGTAACGATAGCCAGGTGCAGACCGTGGCCACACGCTAATCATGGTCTGGAATCCCATGGAGTGTAACTCTCGATTCATCGCGACCGTGTTGGGCCAATATCTAGGGTCGAAATCCATCTGGCCCATTTTTGTCCAATAGAACCAATCAACCACAAGAACACCTGCTGGCAGATGGCGCTCTCGATATCTTTTGGCCACAGCAAGCACCTCTGCCTGCGAGCTATAGCGCTGCTTGGACTGGATAAAACCGTAGGTGCCTTTTGGCAACAGAGGAGTGGCTCCGGTGAGGAGACGATAGCCCGCATAGATCTCATCGGTATTGTCGCCGGCAATCATAAAGAAAGAGACACGGTCGTCGACCTGGGAAGACCATTTTGTCTGCTTGTTGAAACCGGCCTCAATCGTGGTCCTTGAGGGATTGTCCCAGATCATTCCATAGCCCTTGTTAGTTATCACAAAAGGGACACAGAAGATTTCCCCACCTGCAGCACCATAATCACTCCAACATCGGATCACTTGTCCGCGGTGATCGGGACGACCCTGTTGGTTCTGGCCCAAGCCATAGTAATGCTCGTCGGCTGGCGATGCGAATCTGGCGTCGACTTCAAAAAAAAGGGCATCGGAGGACCGCCTGTCCGCTAAGACCTCAGTATTGCCGCTCTCATAGTCCGGCGGACTCATGCTCCATCGCTTCATATCCAGCAAAGTTTTGCCATCAGGCGTGCTGACAGTTATCCCTCCTCCGCCCCCGGAATGGCTCAGTGTGCCGGCCGACCTAAAGAACTCAGCAATAGCCAACTGACTGGTTGGAATCGTCTTTCGACGTTGAGGCAGCGCTGGAACCGTAACAGTCAGCCGCGATGAGCTGTAAGTCCCACCATCGGCACCCTGTTTATAAGCCCAGCCATGAGGAGCACGAACTGCAACGAAGCCATACCCTGGTGGCGCAAGTGCCTGTTCTTTCATCGCGCTCAGCGTGATTCGAACAATATTTGGAGCGTAAGGCTCAAGGACGATGCTGTTTCCACCGCGATTCAGGATGACTTTCCCGTCCCGCCCCTGAGCCCAGCAGGCATGTGAAGGATGCAGGGCTACGACCGCAGCTGAACACAAGAATTCAGTATGGTGCAAGTAACTCCGCATATTTCCTCCTTGCTAGGCTTTGTTTCAGGCGTCGCGAGCTGCTTCAAATCTGGATGTCGTTCACATCTATGCAGAGAAACACCTGTATGTAACTGCAGCAAAAAGTCAGCGAGTGAACAACGGATTCGTAACCGAACTGGACAGAATGCGATATCGAGGAATCACATGTTCAACCCCTACTACCTCCTCACAAGCGCCTAGTGTCATGAGTCATTAATTCGTTCAACTATTTACAGCAACAGGCGTCTAACATGACAGGAGCGAGGTCATGAGACGAGGACGCCGATTGCCGGAGTTGGAGTTGAGCGAAGAGC
>JAJZKY010000061.1:0-901 GCA_021803885.1 Planctomycetota bacterium | reverse complement strand
CCTCCTCACAAGCGCCTAGCGGGAGATATTGTGTATTAGAGTGACCGTTTGAAAGAATAGAACGACTGGCGGAATTGTTATCGTCAAACCCTAGCCGGTAGTTATGCAACCTATCTGTGTAGAACCCAGACCTGGACTTGTGTATACATGAGTTTAGGTTCCAGATGCAAGCAAATATTTTCGATCAGCATCCTGCGATTTCAATCAACGTAATGATGGACAACAGGACACAGAAGTCGGCGTCGTGCCCGAAGATTTCTTCCATTGACCAGGTCGATCGCAACCAATAAACGCATCTGCGCTGCGATAGGAATCATCGTTCCGGTTTCTGCTGCCAGAGTCGCCAACGCGCCCGAGGTTGACGTATAGGTGACAAGAAGCGCAGCAGGTCAGCACAATCCGGCGGAGGCGACGCCTTCCGCACATGCGTATCGCACGCAACATGGGATCCGAACTCGATCATGCACTCCGACACTGTCACCCATGTGCAACGGGCCCGTTGTGCGGGACAAGTTCACGATTCCGATTCTGGATATGCCGTGTTCTGGGACGTTGATAAGGTACCTGCGGCCATCGCGTGTCTGCTGCAACACCAATGCAGACTATCCAAATTTCCAAAAAGTGCTTTTCACGTGAACCACTCACAAAGCGAGTTCGCTCTTGACGGCGAAGGTCTGCACATCTCTGCACAAAGTACGGAAGGCAAGCAGAATCAATTGTTTGCTCACTCGCTACCCCAATTTTTGCGCAAAAAAGTTTCAGAGGGCGCCATGGCGTAAAAAAATTACTTGCACGTTTAGCATGGATGCATGTATACATGCTTCCATGCCGATTTTTGAAGAATTGACATTTATTGAATCGTAGCTCACGGACTGCTGGATTCAGCGATGTCTCCCCCCAT
>JAJZKY010000924.1 GCA_021803885.1 Planctomycetota bacterium | reverse complement strand
CTCCCACCGGCACACCACGCGTCTCCCGGGCGCTTTTGATCACCGCCTGAATCTTCTCCGGCTTGAGAAACGCACCGCCCCATCTCGCCAGCTTCTCCGCAGCCTGTGAATCCTCCGCCAGCTTCCCAGGCGATTGATAGTGCATCAACGCCTCCAATAACGCCGTGCTATCTAACGCCAGCAGCCTTAATATCTCCGGCCAATGCCGCGCCAGCTTCCCCTCCATCCACCCTCGCCACTTATTGATCTCCTCCTGCTCACTGGCCATCAACGCCGCATGCGCTGCCAGCATCTGTTCCTGGCCATCCACTTCACGCCACGCCCACACCTTCGATTTACCTATCGCCGCCAGTTCCGCTATCACACCGGCATCCTTCCCGTCATGCTGGCTCGGTACACTATCGTACACTTCCGCATGCCGATTCGACGCCACCGGCGATACCCGTTCCAGAGGTACTATCAAAAGTTGTGGACGGAATAAAAAAGGCGGCGTAACCTAAACAAGAAGTCTTGACCATTTTTCTTTATTTAGGAGTACGCCACCATGAGTAAGAGTATGACCGAAAACGTAAAATATCCAACCATTGCTACCGGCGACCTATTAACCGACATCATCGCCCACAAGGCCCGGGAGATTCTGGCGGCGGCCGTGCAGATGGAAGCTGGGCAGTGGCTGGCCGAACGCTCGCACCTGCGCGATCCGCATGGCCGCCGGCTGGTGGTCGCCAATGGTTATCTGCCGGAGCGTCCGGTCATGACGGGGATCGGACCGGTTCCGGTCAAGCAACCACGCATCGAAGATCGGCGTCCTGTGGATCAACGTGAGAAGCTTAGTCGCCGGATACTGCCACCGTATCTGCGTCGTACCAGCAGCATTGATCAAGCTATTCCCTGGATGTACCTCTACGGTATAAGCACCAATGATATGGGCGATTCGCTCAAGGCTCTCCTGGGGCCGGCCATTGAACACGTTTCGCCCAGCACCGTGAGCCGGCTGGTGAGTCAATGGCAGACGGAATATGCCCATTGGAATCAGCGGTCTCTGGCGGATAAGCAGTACGTTTACATCTGGGCAGATGGGGTGTATTTTAACATCCGGATAGGTGATGATGATTCCGCCTGTATTTTGGTGATTTTAGGGGCCACCGCGGAGGGGGACAAGGAAATTCTGGCCATTGCCGATGGCTACCGGGAAAGCAAGCAATCCTGGCTGGCAATACTTTTGGATTTAAAGAGCCGCGGTCTGGAGGCGCCCAAATTGGCGATTGGAGACGGCGCCATGGGCTTCTGGGCCGCCATGGAAGAGGTGTATCCGTTCACGCGGCACCAGCGGTGCTGGGTACACAAAACGCTCAATGTGTTGAGCCATTTTCCCAAGAACCTTCACGGCCAGGTCAAGGACAAGCTACACCAGATATGGATGGCCGAAAACCGCGTGGATGCTGGCAAGGCTTATGATCTGTTGGTGCAGACCTACCAGGCCAAATACCCCAAGGCCGTAGAGTGTCTGGTGAAAGATCGGGAAGCGATGTTGAGGTTTTATGATTTTCCTGCGGAGCATTGGGTACATATACGTACCACCAATCCAATTGAAAGTATTTTTTCAACCGTGCGGCTCCGCCATGACAAGACACGAAACAATGGAAGTCGCAAAGCTTGCGTGGCCATGGTGCATAAACTCTGCCAGAGTGCAGAGGGAGGCTTTCAGCGGCTCAATGGTTCAGAGTTGATCAAGGATGTACTGGCCGGAGTAACCTTCGAAGATGGAGTCAAGATACAGGCCGCCTGATTTTCCTAATCCACAACATTTGACAGTAGCCCCATTGGCTACATCCATCGTGCCGTTGTCCAGCACGTTGCCATGATTGGCGCCCTGATAAAGTGAACCGGCAATGTTCAATGTTCCACCGGCATTGACGGTAGTGTTGCCGGAATAGGTATTGGCCCCGGCCAGGGTCAGTGTCGCCGTGCCTTGCTGGGCCAGGTTACCGGTGCCGGAAATGATCTGGCTGAAACGGCTATTGGCGGTTTGGGCAAATACCAAGGCGGAATTATTGACGATACCGCCCGCCAGGCCGGAAGTATCACCGGCGAGTTCAAGTGTGCCGGAGGTGATGGTGGTGGTGCCGCTGTAGGTATTGTTGCCGGAGAGGGTGAGGGTGGTGCCCGCGCCGCCTTGTTCGATGACGGTGCCAGTACCGGAAATAATTCCCGACACGCTGCTGCTGGCGGATTGTAGAAAGGCCAGTGCGGCATTATCGGTGATGTTGCCGGTCAGGCCGCTGGTGTCGCCGCCGAATTCCAGAGCTCCGCCAGTGATGGTAGTGGTGCCGGTGTAATTGGCCGTGTTGTCAATAAACAAAATCCGGTTGGAAGTGCCATCGCCATTGACCGTAAGCGAGCCGGTTCCTGTAACGGTACCGAACAGGGTCAGATCGCCGCCGGTTCCGGTGTTGATGGTGTTGGCCCCGGCAAGCGTAAAGGGCGAAGAGATGCCGATTGTCGGCACGGGTGCG
>JAJZKY010000923.1 GCA_021803885.1 Planctomycetota bacterium | reverse complement strand
TCACTTTCAAGGCCCCCCCCCAAATTGCGGCAACGATGTAACCCACACGTTCAGGATGCGGAAGCATAGGTGGACCATGGGTCAAAAGTCATTATACCGGACATCAACGGCTGTCCCGGTAGACAGATATTTCGTGTGATTGGCCCCGTGTATGGCCGGGTGTCCGATCCCACAACATTGTCGGCAATTTCCTTAGTGGCGTCCGCGCCATCTTTGCCGGCAAGCAATGTCACGGGTCGGCAATATGGCGCCATTACGCCGACTACGGTGTGGCGCCATATTGCCGATCCGTGACAGCCGCCCCCTATCGTCAACGATCCGCCGTTCTGATCTGAGAAATCGCTCTCTCCGAGCCATGCCGCCCCGTTCACAAAATTGGGCTGCGTGGCCTTTTTATGCCGCCGTTTGCCCCTCATGTAACTTGACCAGAGAACCATCAATTTGGCTGACCACATTCAAGTTTGGCGTTATAACTCACACAGCTTCGAATCATGCGCGATCGCAAATACCTATTTTCTGGTGCCGACTGGTTCTCAGTCGAGCGCAACCAACTACAAAAGATGTCCGTGGAAATTGCGGGTGTAAACGGCGAGCGCCTGCTCAATACGCGGTTGATGATCTAGCACGGTTCTTCGAGTCAAAGTTCCAAGTAGAAGTACCTACGCTCGTCATGCATCGAGGGGCTGATCAGTCGCCAGTGCCACCAATACCGGCCTGAGCGTGTCATCGAGCGTGGCCCGGTGTTGGCCCTTGGCCTCGCGCTTGTAGTCGCGTTTGAACGCGGAGGAACGGTCAATCGTCCGCATGCAAATCCGCCATCAGATCGTCCACGCTAGTGAACTTCTTGCCTTTGCCCGCTTCCAGCTCGGCAATGGCCTTCTTGGTGGTGGCGTTGGGCACCTTCACGTCGAAAGGCAGGCGTTGTTCGTCGGCGATGCGCAGCATCAGCAGGCGGATGGCGTCGGAAACCGACAGTCCCATTGCTTCAAGCGCGCTGGCGGCCCGCTCCTTGGTGTTGGTGTCAATGCGGGCGCGGACGTAGGTGTCGGTGGTAGTGCTCATGGTAGTTCTCCAGGAAGGTTCAGACACCCATATTGTAGTCACAATGCGACTACGCAACAAGGAAGCGGGCCAGGATAAGCGGAACGATCAGGAAATGAGCGCAAGCGAACCCTTCGCAGGGGGCGAACCCCATCCCGACGCGCCACCCGCTCCGGTCAATCCATGCCCTGTATGATATCCCACTATGGTCGGGTATTTAAGGGCCGTATTAATAACAAGCTTATTGATCTTCGAGTAGCGGATAATCTGTATATCCCTGCGCGCCAGATGTATAAAATGTACTAGCGTCGGGGCTGTTCAGGGCAGCACCTTTACGTATTCTTGCGGGTAGATCTGGATTTGCCAGAAAAGCGGTACCAAAAGCAACGGCATCTGCTTGACCAGAAAAGACTGCTGCCTGGGCTTCTTCTGCTGAGTAACCCATGTTGACGATCAAGGGGCCTTGGAAATGTTTCCGGGCTGGTGCCAGGACATCTCCGGTCTGACGTCCATAAAAATCGGCGCGCATCACATGCAAATAGGCCAATCCGAAATCATTCAGTCGACCAGCAAGCCAGGATAGCAAACCAACGGGATCACTATCCCGCATATCATTAAAACTGTTCAGTGGCGAAAGGCGCACTCCGACGCGATCTGCACCGATCGCCTGACTGACTGCCGCCAGAACCTCAAAAAGAAAACGGGCGCGATTTTCCCGATCTCCACCATAGGGGCCCTGGCGATGATTGGCACCATCCCGCAAAAATTCGTCCAGCAAATAACCATTGGCAGCATGCACTTCCACCATGTCAAAACCGGCTAGACGGGCATTGCGGGCAGCCTGGGCAAAGCCTTCGACAATCCCAGGGATTTCGTCGTCAGCCAGGGCGCGCGGTGTGGTGTATGTCTGCTTGCCTTTGGGGGTGTGTACTTCTTCACCGGCAATGGCAATGGCACTGGGCGCCACAGGCACTGCCCCATTATTGAGATCAGGATGACACGCCCTACCCCCATGCCAGATTTGCAAGGCAATTTTTCCGCCCGCCTGATGCACGGCCTTGGTCACCTCGCTCCACCCTGCGATTTGGGCGGAAGAATAAATTCCTGGCTCATGCCAGAAAGCCGAATTACCGGGCATAATCATGGTTGCTTCGGCGATTATCAAACCTGCACTGGCTCTCTGGGCATAGTATTCCGCCATCAGCGGTGTTGGAACATGTTCTTCTTCAGCCCGACAGCGTGTGAGCGGCGCCATCAGAATACGGTTGTCCAACTCCAGGCTGCCAAGCTGGAGAGGAGAGAACAAATCAGTCATGGGGCCTCCGAAAAAATGGTTTTCCTGGTCTCGTTCATTAATTATACCGACCAGTCGGTCTGTTTTCAAGCCAAAACAAAAATTCTACGCCAAGCACACCAGACTCCATTCCCTTGGCCGAGACACGCATAGGCACAATACTGTTTAGCCAGATAAGATGAT
>JAJZKY010000922.1 GCA_021803885.1 Planctomycetota bacterium | reverse complement strand
ATCTCCTGGCCTGCCGGACGGGGAGTGGAACCGACCCGGACAGCGTGCGTGGCAGTATAAGGGTGGGCATCTCGTGGCTGGTGATGACATTGATTCCAGCCTCTCGGAGTTGTCTGGGTATTGGGTACCGGGCACGGTGCCCGTTACGCCGAGTGTACCCACCAATATCACGGTGCCCACAAAGACGCTGCAGCAGATAGTCCACGAGGCCCAGGCGGGTCAGATTCAGACGGTCATCACGACAGTCGAGGAACTCATATGACAGGGAATACTACCGACCTCACTATCTTCCTCGCGGCGGGTGGTGCGGGCGTCACGATCATCCTTACGATCATGACCGGGATGTCCCGACGCATCCGCCAACTCACCGATGCACAAACGACGACACTCACCGATGCGATCCGAGATGTCAAACATGACGTGCGCACCCTCGACGGGAAGGTCGTCAAGCTGGAGAACCGCGTCGTGAACCTGGAAGCGATGCGTGCCCGCCTCGCCAGACAGGAGATTCTGGCGAGGCAGGGCTTGGACAAACGCTATCGCGAGGGCACCGGAACCAGCGTGTGATTCAGGCGGATCGGATGCACCGACCCGTCGGCATCCGTCTCCCACCTATCGGTGCTCGGCTGCATGGGAAGAGACCTGCGCTGATCCTTAAGCACCAGCCCCTCACCCCGCATCAGACTCGTCTTGGCTCCCTGTAGGGACTTCCACGACACCTGCTCCTGCCCCTCCGCTCGGAGACGGCGGGGGATGCCCTTGCTGCGGTACACCTGCTCCCCGGTCTGCAGTTGCCCCGTCCAGGTCTTGCTCGCGGCTGCTTGGAACCACGCATAGCAGGCTTCCCGCTTCAACGCTCCCAACTCCGTCGGGGAGATGGGAAGCTGGTCGATATGGCCGCTGCAGCGGATTACGGCCATGCTGTCGGTGTCGCCGTACAGCACCGCCTTGCGGCCACCCACCTTCATCATGAGCGAGTGATAGTAGATGCGAGCATAGGCGGTAATAAACGCCGCCACCTGCGGCTGGATGTATGGTGCGTTGATGCTCCCCGGTACGATCCACAGATTCTCGACCAGTCCTCCGGTCCGGGTTAGCACCGGCTTGGCGTCCGGGGTGGGCATCTCAAACGACTCCACGATCTGCTCGGTGTCGCGACGCTGCCCAAACTTTCCATAGCAGCTATTCATGATGAGCTTCGCCAGTGCTGCCAGGGCGGTGCCGGGGTTCTCCGTCTTGAGGTGCTGTGTCTTGGAAATGAACTCCTCAAACAACTTACTTGACTCCGACCAGACGAGCCCCTTGATGGGTTGAATGGTATACCCCACCCTGCGTGCATAGACTACTTCCGGACTGGTCAGGACTGTTGTGAAGGAGCCGATGGGCCACATCACGCTCCCATGTGGATCACGGAACGGGATGATCGGGATGATGTCACGATCCTCACACGTCACGTTACACTCCCACATCCCCAGACGTGTCTCCGACTCAAACAGGTCGCCGTGCCGCCACTCCGGAATGCCATACGGAAACTCGTGCTCCCGCATGACATAGGGATACAGCGAGTTTACGTCGTACCCCTCCACGTCATCGACGCGGTTGATGGTGGTGAGGAACGTGAGCCCACCATTCTTGCCCCGGCGAATGAAGTCCTCATACTGCGGTGCCTGCGGCAAGAATGTCACGTCAGCGGGCATCATGGTCTGAAACACGCGGATGCCGGTGCTCGCGGCGGTGACGCGAATGTTTACGTGAAACTCACTCCAGAACAGGTCACGTATCGTGGTCATACTCTGTAGGAGTGAGGTGACATCTGCTCGCAAATACTCGACATGTAGAGGATTTGAGATCGACCACACTTCCCCTCCTTCAAAGTCGATGGTGCCCTTCATCTTCTGCACCGTCGCAAATTGCTTCGCGAGTGCGTCGAGACTTACGGGTAACATCGCCATCGAGTCACGTAAACGGAGCACCGTTACGTCATGTGCCTCCCGTTTGTTTACGCGGCGGATCGTCAGGGCAATCATCCGCGAGTCGCCCCGACTCAGCCAGTTAGCTTGCCAGTCATCACCAAACACATCATTACACCCGTCCCGTAAGTATGGGGCGAGATGGAGGAAGTCGAACTCACCGCCATTATGGGCGTACCAGATGACGCCTCGATTCTTCCGAGCAAGCATCGCCCGGACGAGGTATTGTGGGTCGTCTCCGATATGTGGTGCATCCTCACCCTCCACCTGCCAGCCGACGCCCACAATCGCCCCATCCAGCCCCACGGTCTCCAGGTCGAAGGCCGCGAAGCGGGAGGGGTGCTGACCATGCTCGACGTAGCGTTTGAACAATGGGACTTTCATCCCCGCTCACGAAGTTTCACCATCTCGTGCAACATGCCCTGCACATTGAACAGGAGGGCGCAGAGGTTGGTGATTTGGATATCCTGATACTCCCCGCCCTCAAACCCTATCGCATCCCGATATGTGCTCCACACTGCAAAGAAGTGTCGCCACATACTCTTCATG
>JAJZKY010000921.1 GCA_021803885.1 Planctomycetota bacterium | reverse complement strand
GCATCGTAGCGGAAGCGTCCCAACCTGCTCCGCGCTGGCGCCATTCCCAACGGCGGTAAAGACATCCAGCTCAAGCGCCGTCAGAATGCAACGGCTCGGCATGTAGCTGCGGATCATCTGCATGAGATGATCGGGCAGCACACCGGCCTTCTCGCGTGCCGCCACGGCCGCGCGAAACTTTTCCCCATGCTCCACCGACATGGCTTTCATCGCCGCAGCATCATTCCACGCCAGCCGCTCGACGGGCTTGCCGTTACAAAGATGCCGGTCAACAATTTCGGCGGCGTCGGCCGGCCCTACATGCCGGTACCAAAGCCCTTCCGGATACACAACCATGATGGGCCCTTCGTCACACAGGCCCATACAGCCGCTTGTCGTCACCTGAATTTCGCCGGCCAGCCCGCGCGCCTGCACTTCCTTATCCAGCCTGTCGAGAACCGCAAGCGAGCCGCGAGCCGGGCATGAAGAAACACCCTCCGGCTTTTGCTGCGTACAAACGAAAACATGAATACGGTATGGTTCCATCGCCCCTTCCCCACTCCGGATTCATGGTAACTCTCTCATCCCGTGCGGCACGAAGATGTTGAACGGCGGACTCCGGCTGCAAAAATGGCCGGCACTGACTTGGCTAAGAGCAGTGCCGGCGCAAAATCCCAACCTCGCTATTGCGCCGCCCGTGCTGATCCAATCAGTGCAGGCGGTACGGTGTTGCCGGCGCCGGAAACGGACTTGGCACTTTGGGCATCATCGCCGCCTCCAGCTTCGCCGCGCCGCCAAGCCCGGTGCCGGTCACGTTGTCGATGCTAAGCAGCGGCCCCGAATAGCCGGTAACGTGAATGTCGCTCAGCGCGGCGTCCTTGATGTTCGCCAGGAAAATTCCCCTCTTGCACGTGCCGGTCACGTTCGCCAGCGAAAATCCCGTGAGGGGCTTGATGGGATCAATGTCCGTGGCCATCACCAGCACCGGTACATCGTGCACGCGAATGTTGCTGAAGCGCAGGTTCCTGACGCTCGGAATGCCAACATCGCCGGGCACGGGAAATCTGTCGTGATTGCCGCTGCTGATGAAGTTGAAGTGCAGAAATCCCAGCCGCGTGCCGGACACGTCGAGGCCGTCCATGGAGATGTCCTCAATAAACGCACCGCGTCCGACTCGTGTCTTGATGTAAATGGCATAGGTCCCCGCTCCCACGCATTTGCAGTTTTCCACGCGCGCATTGCGAACGCCGGCTGAGGTCTCGCTGCCGATGCCGATGCAGGCCCATACAAAATCGTAAAAAGTGCAGTTCAGGATGTGCACGTCTTCGGTGGGACGATTGATGGTAAAGCCTTCTTCGCCGCGGCCCGACTTGAGCGAAATGCAGTCGTCGTGAGTCTTGAAGGTGCAGCCGTCGATGGTCACGTGCCTGCAGGAGTCTACGTCGATGCCATCCGCGCCGCTGTTTACAACAACGTTCTTGAAAAGTACGTCTTCGCAGTAAGTGGGGTGGATGGACCACATGCCGCCATTGCTGGTCCAGCAGTTCTCCACGCGCAGATTGCGGCAGTTGATAAATTCCAGCAGCGCGGGCAGCCGCAGGTGGGTCGACCTCTGAATGCGCCCCACAATCGCCGGGTTCCCCACAATCCTGCCCGGACCGGTGATGCTGATGTTGTTGCTGTCCCGCGAGGAAATCAGCGCGCTGTAGCCCTTGCTCCAGTGACCCTGCCAGCGAATTTCCGAGACCGGATATTGAGTCAGATCATCCGTGCCCAACAGGCTCGCGCCCTCCTCAATGTGCAGCGCTACGTCGCTGTAGAGCACCAGTGCGCCGGTCGAATAATTGCCGGCCGGAACCACCACCGTGCCGCCGCCCAGAACCGAACAGCGCTCAATGGTCAGTTGCAGCGCCTTCGTGTCGTTGGTCTTGCCGTCGCCCGTGGCGCCGTAATCGCGCACATTCAGCGTGACCTTGGGCCCGGCCGGCGCGGCCTCGGCCGCACACGGCGCCGCTGCCGGCATATGCCCCGGCTTGTCTGTTTGTGCAAATCCAAGATTGTTCAGCGATGCCAGCATCGGCGCCGCCACCGCGCCCTGAGCCGCGCTTTTTAGAAAGCGCCTCCGCCCCATTGCCTGTTTCATGGAATCAGTCCCTTCGATTGTGTTCATTGACTCGACGAGCTGCGCACGCAAGAACCGGCGCGTACGCCGCAGCTGCGACGCCAAGTGGTCAGACCAACGCAGCCGCGTCAGCCATCTTCAAGCGCGCATGGGGGAAATGTCAAGCAGCAGCTGCAACTTCCGCTGATCGGCGCGGCGCGGATCGGCCCCGGTTGTCACCGCACGCCGCGCTCAAGTGCCTGCATCCCGCCCCGGCCGTGAATCATCTCTTTCATCAGTTGAGGCTGAGCTTACCGTTTTCCTCTGCAGTCGGCAGCAACGCCGCGCAGAAGACCATCAGCCGCCCCAGCCTCTTGCCGCCACAGCCGCGCTACCGCCTGCGCATAGAGCGATTTCCCTATCTGGCGGACGCGCGCTCCTTACGC
>JAJZKY010000920.1 GCA_021803885.1 Planctomycetota bacterium | reverse complement strand
ATTGATTTTTCAATCAGAGCGTCGCCGCAGCAATAACGCCAAACCGGTCCGGCCCGCAATTCGAAACCAATCATGTTCCGGTAGCCTTGCGGATCAATCACATCGGGAAATTCGTTGGTGGACAGGGCGTAACTGCGCGGTCCGATCCAGATTCGATCTTCCACGCGTGCCAGAAGCACAAAGCGATCCAGCGGCGGGCGCGCCGCCGCCACCAGATACCCGTGATATTTGCGCGTATTAACTCCCGCCACGGCGCCACAAGCGTATCCTCCCCGCCCGTTGGTACAAAGCCATTCCAAACCGATGGAGGCATCCAGATTACCGCAGGTTGATTGATCGAGCACGATCTTCTTCACAATCTTGAACCTCTGGTCCATGAGTCACGGTAAGGCGCCGGCGTTTCGAGGTCGCCGCGGTATGGTTGCATTATCGACGCCACGGTTGAATTGGCAACCACGCCGCGTCCGGAATTTCACAAAAGTATAACGGGGTGAGTGGAATCGTTCCCTTGGCCGAGTTCCGAGCGGCCGGGGTCCAGCCAGGAAATGATCACGCGTGCTCCAATGCCGGCAAGCTGCAAAGCCAATGGGCGCATTGTATGGCCGGCAGGTAATCATTCCCCTCCGGCAGCGGCACGTCGCTCAAGAGCAACGGCCATCGGTTGGGATCAGTCCCCGGCACGCCATGCGAGCCTTTGACCAGAGCCGTATCCTGGGCGATGCACCGGCGAGCCGGGTCAAAAAACAATTCGCGCGGATCGTATCCGGGCTTGCGATGAATATCGACGGAAAACTGCCAAGGGGGCTTTTCTTCATCCGAGAGCCACCAGTCATGGGCGAACCACTCCTCGGCGGCCGATAGCAGCACCAGCGATCCGGAACGCGAATTCGCAAGGCCCAGTTCCCGTTTGTCCGGCGTGCTTCGCACGACCCGCGCCACTCCGGGTAGTTTTCGAAAAACATCGGCGGCGGAATCGATCGCGGATGGCGCGCAGTACACGTGCGCCACCTGATGGTCCACCATGGCCACTGCGGCGGCGGCCCGGTAATCAATCAACAACTTGCCGTTCTCATCGGGCCGAGTCGCCAGCAAACCCGCCCGGCGCAGCGCCAGATTGGGAAAAACCGCGCGCGAAACGCCGTGCATGGCGTAGTCGCCGGCGATAATCACCCGACCGCCGTCGGCCCGCACCTGGCGCACCAGCGGCGCGAGCAAGGCATCGACCGCCGCCACATCCGCGGCGAGGGCGGGGTGTTCCGGGCCAAGGCGCTGGAGGTTGTAATCCAGATGCGGCACGTAGACCAACTGCAAATCAACGGGGTTATTTTGCCAGACATCCATAGCGGCCCGCACAATCCATTGCGAAGCGGGCAGACCCGCCCGCGGCCCCCAGTAATGCTCCAGGGGAAAGGGACCCAGCCGCGAAACCAGATGAGGGTAAAGCCCCGCCGGCCGGCTCCAGCAGACGCTTGGCGTGATTCCCCCAGGGGTATGCTCGGGCTTGGGAGTCAGGATGATATCCGCGGCGTCGGGCATCGACTGTTGCCAGAAAAGCAATGCGGTTCTCTCGGGGCGGCCGCGCCAGAGGCGCGGCGCCTCCAGCAGGGCGTTGGCCTGTTCCCAGAAGCTGATCTGCCGCCGGAATTCCGGGTAAGAGGCCGTATCCAGGTGCTGATGAATTGATAAATCATTATAAGTATATAACCCATTGGCAATGATCCCGTGTTTTTCCGGCGCGACGCCCGTGGTCAAGGTCGCCTGCACCACGCAGGTAACCGCCGGCGTCACGGGGCCCAGGACCGTCCGCCACGGGAAATCGGCCAAGGTCGCAGCCGCCCCGGCGCGCGGCGGCAACGACGCGTCGAGTCCGGCGACAAGAATGAAACAGATTCGAGCCATGTCCCATGAACCCGTTTGAAAAAACCGGTGCGGGTGGGAGAAGATGGCGAGAGTCGCGTTCGGGATAAGGCTCCCCGGCTGCGAATTCCCGCCTCCCGGCAAGCCGGCGGCGTTGCTCCGCGGCGCGGGACCGGGGGTCAACGGGGCGGCCCGGCCATCACCTCACACACGCGCTTAGCCCCAGCATATCCACCCCGGCTCGAGACGCAGGTCAATCTCGGGATGGTTGGGAAGAACCCGCACGGCAAAACCTTGCTGGCCGCAGCTTATCGCGTTGATTTCTCCGACATATTGATACACGCCGCTTTCAAGAGCCGTGCCCAGAACCATGGCATGCGCGCGGGGTTCCTGAATTTCACCGGCGGCGCCGAGCGAGCCGTGGTAAAGTTCCACCCGCACGTGTTCGGAGGGAATATCTCCCAGCTCCACGATGGCGAAAATATTCACGTTTTGGCCGGCTTTGACCACCCCTGGATTCTGAACCTCCACGCTGCGCACCCGTACCTGCCGCCACTGCTGGCGCAGGCGCTGCTTCCACTGCGACAAGGCGGTGGCGGCGGCGGCCCGCCCTTCCACCAGATGTCCGAAGAGTTGATCGGCGGGCAGGTAAAATTTCTCGGTATACTGC
>JAJZKY010000060.1 GCA_021803885.1 Planctomycetota bacterium | reverse complement strand
CCTTATTTCGTCCGAATGGAACTTTAGCCCTTTTGTATATCGCCCTCTCGATGGCCTCCCGGGGGTGGTTTTGATCGGTCTCCCCGCGTGCGAATCGCAAAATCCCTTGCTATTGCCACTGGCGGGCCATGAGTTAGGGCACGCTCTGTGGCGTCAGAAGACGGTAGAAAACTCAGTTATGGAAGGCGTCCAAAAAAGCATCGCGTCGGAATTTGAGAGGAGGGTAGACTACTTCAGAGAGTTATTCCCTACGGCTGCCTCTCCGAGTGACGCCGGAGCGATGGGCGACTTATTCTATTCGCGCGTGCTCTACCAGACCGCGATTTGGACATTAGCCCGTTGCGAGGAAACTTTCTGCGATTTTGTTGGCATCCGGCTCTTCGGAGAAGGCTATTTACACGCTTTTGGGTATCTGCTATCGCCCGGTGGCTTGGGCAGGTCACCGCACTATCCGGCAATGGCCGCCCGAATCTCAAATATGTTAACTGCAAGTGAAGTGTTGAATGTTCCCGCACCGGATAATTTTCGGGAGTCGTTCGACACAGATCAGTTGCCCCAATACGCCGACAAAGAATCTTCATTCATGTCCGAGGTATCCGATGTGGCTCTGCAGACACTGACCACGAGGCTTCTCGACGCGGTAAATGAGAATATCCCCGCAGCTCTCGCCGCCCGATCACAGGAGGGGATTGATCGGGTGTATCGGGCATTTACGCTTGCCGTCCCCGCAACCAGCACCGATGGACTGGCGAGTATCGTCAACGCAGGCTGGAAGGCGTATCACGACAAGGATTTCTGGAGCGGAATCCCGGATCTCCACAAAAAGAAGGGTGAAGTTCTCCGAGACCTCATTTTGAAAAACATTGAGTTGCTGGAAATAGAGGAGATAATGGGCACCACATGATTTTAAAATCCGATCAAATTGCAGACCTTCTCAGCTCCCAAGAGCAGTCCAAAGACCCATTTGTCGTCACGCCGGCACCGGATATGGATGCGTTAAGGCAAAGCGGAGCGGCGTCAATTGACATGAGACTGGGCTGTTGGTTTTGCACATTTCGACAGAACCGCCATCCATTGATGACTTCCGCCGACCAAAATATTGCGACACAATCGGAGGCCAATTTTGTTAAGCGGCGATACGTACCATTCGGCGAGCAGTTTGTCCTATACCCGCAAAATTTTGTTCTTGGAACCACGCTTGAATGGATTCGAATTCCGAAGCGCCTCGCCGGCTACGTGGTTGGAAAGTCTTCCTGGGGACGCAGGGGTTTGGTCATCGCCACGGCGATCGCCGTGCACCCTGGATTCACAGGCTGTCTGACACTGGAAATTACCAATTTGGGGGAAATTCCGATAGCAATCAACCCGGGAATAAACATTTGCCAGCTTTGCCTGCACCGTGTCGATACTACCACCGAATCAACTGACAAAAGTTCGTTCATCGGGCGGCGGCTCCCAGCCCTCGGGGCGATCCGGCCTGACCCGTTTGCCGAAAACCTCCGAAAGATGAGAAATTAGCGGGTATCGCCATCGCGGCTTGTGAACCCCGCTCCAGGAATTATTCACACGTTCCAATGGGGGAAAAGTCGCCGTCAGAGATGATTTTATGGATAGGGCATCGTGACTACGTTTGCCCCAAACAGGATACCCCTCCTCATCGCCTCTCGTCCGACCCGAAGACTGGCATGTGGGGCCGCTGATTCTCCCGAAACACTGGAATAGCGATGTCTTGCCCATGATCCGCAGATTTGAATGGGGCCGGGCCTGATTGGCGCTTCGGGCTCCGAAACGCATCCGACAAGCCCAGAATGTTTTAGCGCTGAACTTTTTTCGGCGACGGAATTCCGCCATGCTCGGCGAACTCCCGCAACACAACTGCACCGCCGTAAAGCAGGAGGCGCGGCGATCCGCACCTGAAAGAGCCTCGTTTGCATCCATCGGCAACCCCTTTTTGAACCGACAGCCCCGAGTCTAACCCGTCCCGAAGCCCTCGCCAAATGAGGTTTACCGTAGAGCGTTGCAGGACGGAGGGCGACGCCCAAACGCGAGATCAACCGCCAAGCACCCCCGTGCGGACCTGTCGCATGAGAGAGGGGAGCTGCGGGTCGCCCCGTCGACAAAAAGGGCGAGCGCGGGATGCCATTGCCCGCCGTGACCCAGGCTAGGCCGCCGTGTTTCCGATGAATTATCCGCCAGTGCGCTGTGGCGAGGCCACACACGTTCGGCGGCGGCTAGGATGAGCAACAAGACATTTTAACTTTGGTACAGAACCTCCAGAGGCTGGTGCCGGCGAGAGGCCGGTCGATAATTTGACGTCGGGCAGGCAACGACGCCTATCGGAAACTGCATACCATGTAAGCACTTTGTGACACTTTTATTGTGTGGTGATGCCGTGGGGTACGGGGTGGACGGTTACTCCGTGGGCAATGCAATCGCCTTGATCTGTTCCTCTGTCGGGAAACCTGTGGCCATAAACCTTGGCGGATAATCATCGGTTGGCGTAATCATGTCGCCAAATGCCGCCTGAACGGCTTGCCAGGTGCATTGGCCCAGCGATCGGAATTCGTCGTTTTTATCGCGTGCCATGAACATGATCTGATCCACAATCGGCAAAATATTCGTGCAACCTTCAATCCACAGTGTTTTCGATGACACAGCTTTCGATTCAACTGCTTCGAAAAGTAAATATCGGCCGATATGTGTTTCTGAATCATGTTCGTCCAGCGCACTGGAAAGCACCTCGCACTGTTGCTGGTAATCCCGGCCAAAACCGATCAAGGCTACCTTCCGAAAAAGCTCATAAGCCGGCGATTGTTCCGGCGGCATAAATGATCTCCATTTATTTTTTTCCAGCCGCACCGCTGCGCCGGTAATAAACCGCGGATCAGCCAGGCAACGCGCTGCCATGGTAGCCATGGCAACCAGACCATCGGGATCCTCCGATCCGGTCACAAACAGGTCATTGCGGCTTGGGGTCATAACCACATGATCTCCGCGCACCGGAAGTTGCCAGATCAGGTCATGCAGAAACAGCCTTGAAGCGTCATAAGAATCATGCCAATCCGATACGTGCACGCCCGGAGCCACCGATTTAAAATCGCGGTTGCTTATCGCCCAAAGGTTGTCCCGCGCCACCGCCAGCGCCTCATCGCGCGTAACGCCCCATCCGGACAACTGATCATGATTGACCGAACCGATGCTGTTTGGCAGGTCATATACCAGTTCCAGTGCCAGATGTTCTGTAAACGGCTCATCGGTGAAATTCACTTTTTTATCCTGATCCGCCCGTTTACGCATCAGTGCATAGGTCACCCGATCGCGGACACGCGGCAAAAGATGGCTTTTGGCCTCCTGCCAGGAAGTCGCGTAGGAATCAGGAACCGCTTCCATTGTGGTTGCGGTTAACGCCGCAATCATACGCGTTCGATCCGCAGGCTTGGCACGGCAATAATCCGCGAACAGTGTGCCAAGAAAATATTGTGCATCGGGTTTATCCGCCCGACGCAGTGAAATACAGAATTTTTCTTCGTCAAAATGCACCGTTACGCCCGGATTGGCGGCCCTGAAATGTTTCATCAGCAGGCGCGCAAATGCTTTTCTCTCCGGCTTTATGTACGTCCGTAATTTATCGATCATGCCCATGACATCAACTCCAGAATTCTTTCCATCCGCGTAGCGCCTGGCCGTTTCCCATACTATAAACCTCACTACCGCCCGGACGAAATGGAAACGGGAAGTTCGTGGAGGCCTGCTGCCGGCATTTGCCTTCCCAAGCCGGGATGATTATAAGGCTGCAATGTTAATTGCGGGTATTGATGAAGCGGGATACGGGCCTTTGCTGGGGCCGCTGGTGGTTTCGGCGGCGGCGTTTGAATTTCCAGAACCGCTGGATCCGACGGACCTGAGTTGCGGGACAAAACTCTGGCACAGACTCTCCCCCGTGGTGGTTTCCAGGCCGCCGGTGAAGTCCGGCAAATTAATCATTGCCGACAGTAAAGTGGTGCATCGATTATCCGATGGTAACAAATATCTGGAACGCTCTGTTCTGGCCATTCACCGGTTAAATCCCAAATACGCCACGGCACCGGAAAATTGGAATCAACTCATTGATTCGCTTGGCACACCCGCGAAAACCAATCACTTTTTCCCACCATTGCCCTGGCAAAGCAATTTGCCGCTTCCGGCATTCGGCGATTCCGGGTCTATCACCATTGCCGGCAATATGCTGCAAAGCATTATACGCGACGGCAAGACGCCGCCGGCAGGCTTATGGACCCGTGTAATGGATGTCCCTGAATTTAACCGCCTGGTCACGGCAACGGGTAATAAAGCATCGGTGCTTACCAGCATTACCATGATGCATGCGCGCCATCTGCATGATCAGTTTCATGAATCGGATTTACTGCTGTTTATCGACAAGCAGGGCGGACGCGATCATTACACCCGGCTGCTGATGAACACGTTTCCTGATATGCCGCTTAAAGTGCTTATGGAATCCGCGCAGGAAAGCCGCTACTTAATCACTGCGCCGCCGCGACCGGGAAAAACGCTGCTTGTTTTCCGGGAAAAAGCCGAGCAACACTGCCTGGCAACCGCATTGGCCAGTATGGCATGTAAATATATACGTGAATTGTATATGACCATGTTCAATCGCTGGTGGTCGCTGCATATTCCAGAAATCAAAGCCACCGCGGGCTATTACACCGATGCCATGCGCTGGCTGGCTCAAGCCGAGCCGGAATTTGCACCGCTGGGCATCCAGCGCGAAACGGTTGTACGAATCAAATAGTATCCTGTTAATCCGCCAGCGGCATTTTTCGCCGATGAATGTTGTTTAGCATTTAGCATTTAGCGATATAATCTTCCGATAGTCCTTGAACGCACCATTACGGCAGCGGCACAATCCGTAGGGCAGGCTCAATGGATCATGGCGGAGTTTTCCCGATGCGGCCGAAACATACCAATCAACCAGATAACGCAAAGCCGCCCGCGGCATTCAAAAAAAAGTCGCGTGCCCGGACCGGCGGCAAAGCTTCCTCCGCCAAATCGGTTCAACGCCTCCAGCGCATAACCGTTGATGATCTGCGCAGCAGTCAAGAACGCATACGCCTCAACACGCTTCAAAGAAAAATTGCGTTAGCTCCACCGTTGGATCGGCACCCACCTGAAAAGCTCGGCGATTTTTTGCCGTCATGGTTTGAAAAGAATGTGGTCCAATCCGGTGAATTGCTGGCCCTGGCCAGTGAAACCATCCAGGCTGCATTACCGGCGAAACTGTGGTGCAACATTGCCCTTGGCCCGGTCCAACGCGGGCTTCTGACAATATACTGCAGCAGCAGCACCGCCAAGATGGAACTTGACATGATCCTGCGGGCCGGAAGTTCCAATTTAAGACACCTGCAAATAGCCACAAAAGGCCTGATTTTTAAAGTAAAATCAGTCGTGGATCGGAGCATCGTAACTGGCTGAATCAACAACTTATCCACAATTTATAGGTGTATGTCCATACGTAAGGTGGTCCCTGGCTGTATTAATAATGAAAAGATAAGAACATCATCACCGTTATAAGCCCTGTTGGATTGTGGATAATACCGCATGGATTATGCGTAAGTTTATTATTTATATGCACTTACATTCTTTTACACATATCTTTTCAGTCGTGGAAATTCGGACGGTTGCATGTTTGGCAAACCTGTCGGATTGTCCAAAACTGTTAACAAACCAGTAAGGGATTGTTCATAACACATTAAAAACTCGCTATTTATCGTACCTGAGCCAATGGGTCAGATAGCTTTTCCACTACTTATCCACAAAACTACCGACAGTTCAAATGCTGCCACCCAACGGGAGAAATACGGTGGCAGCGGTTAATGCTTCGTCTGCGGTCGGTAAATTCAGGTTTTTTACGAGGGTGGCGGACCGGTGCAACAGATCAACACCGCCAGGGCCAGCGAAGAAAAATACGTGAGCAGGCTGGTATTTCCAGGCATTGACACCAACGGCGAATAGCTGTGAAATAGTTGGATCTTGCTCCATCAAGGTGGTGACGGAAGGCACAAAGATGGCCAAACAAATGCAATATCCGATGATGGCCATCAACGACTTCACAGAAAAAACGATGGATGTACGGATAAGCGTCAATGTGGAGAGTCGCTGGGGGTACGATGCGACCGAAATCTAAAGCTATACTGCGAAGGAACATACTTCGCAGTTTAAGGAAGCAGGGTTATACCATATGTGGTGGCCGAGTGGAATTGCCCGCCGACTCAACAAAAGGTGATCTTCGTCGCATCAACGAGATGGCCTGCCTTAAGAAGCGCGAGGAAGCCCGGCAGCGGCTTTCGCGGTATGAGGATCGCTTATTAAAGCGCATCGCGTTTGGTTCGGATTTGTTACCGGGAAATGTCAGGCCTAGGCTGATTGAGGTACATACCAATACCGAAGATGAATTACTCTTTCGGTATGTCTGCCTACACTGGAGCATTCCAGTTTCGTCAGGCTATGGCAGACGGTTGCGATTTTTAGTGGAAGATCAGAGCAATGGTAAGTTGATAGGAATTTTTGGACTTGGCGATCCTGTTTACTCACTCCGAGCGCGTGATCAGTGGATTGGCTGGGACGCCTTGGCAAAGAAAGAGCGCTTGTATCATGTTATGGACGCCTTCGTGCTCGGAGCGGTCCCACCGTATAGCGGTTTGCTGTGTGGAAAGCTGGTGGCCATGTTGGCGATGACTCAAACAGTGCGCGAGGCCTTCCGGCGACGGTACGGCGGACGCCAAACTGTGATTAGCGGTGAAGTGCGAAAACCATACTTGGCGTTGATCACGACTACTTCCGCGCTTGGGCGGTCAAGCCTCTACAATCGCTTGCGAATCGATGGCACGAATTATTGGCACCGTATTGGCACCACGGAGGGTTGGGGCGAATTCCATTTTTCCAATGGCGTTTATGGTGACATCCGCACGTATGCTGATCGATGGTGCGAAGCGACTGCCAAGAAAGAACCATGGGGAGATGGTTTTCGTAACAAACGGGAGGTGATCCGCAAGGTATTGTCTCGAATCGGGTTGTCCGCTAAGCTCGCCAATCATGGGATTCAGCGAGAGATTTATGGTGCGCCGCTCGGACATGATGCTCTGGCTTTCCTGAGGGGTGAACTGAGTCGTCCGCGGTTCTTTAAAATGACTGAGCAGGACGCGTGGGAAATGTTTCGTGATCGATGGTTTCTCGCCAGGGCGAAGCGTTGCCCGGAGTTTCGGTGTTTTGATCCAGAATCCTATCGCTTGTGGACTCCAAGTGATCGGAGGGCGGGGTGATGGCCGATTCAATAGATGGCGTTAGGCAGGCCAGACCCTTTGCGGACTTGCCAGCCGGTTTGGTCGAAGAAGTGTTGGCCAGCGCGGTTCAGGTCGGGGCTCACCTGCTTGGAGACTTCACTCGCATTAAGCAAGAAAAGGCAGGATTACGAAAGAGGCTGGAAAATGAACGGCTGATCGCTCATGAGTCTGAGCTGCCCAGCCCCGCCATTCCGACAACTTGCGCCACGGATGGTTCGTACGCTATCGAAAGGTTATTGGCGGCTGATCTGGCTGCCGCTGCGGCGGTTGCTGTTGAGGGGCTCACCCCGCCGAGCGAGACTAGGCACTGGGACGCACCCCACTACCGCACTTTTGTTCATGCCGAAGTACATAATGACAGTACTCCCACAGTTTTACGGGCGGTGATGCTGGGGCGTGAGCTGGAATTGGCGATTGGCGCTCCGCATGATCTTGTGTTGCTCGACATGACATTGTCATTGCCCGTGATCTATTTCAACCAAGCGTTTGCTAAAGCACACGAGATCACCGGAAAGTTGGGGGCCACGGCACTCGCCTGCGTCGACGAGTTCCAGCGGCGCGCACTTGAATTCATTGAGCATTACCGCGATGTCCTGAGATGCCCGAGGTCGGACAAGGCATACGCAGGGCTGCCCAAATATGCGACCAGGCGTGAAATCGGCGAAAGGGCCGGCTGGCCGTCTCACCACGACGATCGCTCGCTGCTGACGATGCTACTTCGGCCAGGGGAATTCACGCGACCTCAGACAATGTTGGACAATAATTTCCACCTGCATACGGCCACGGCTGGCGGTGCGACAGCCGATGCGTTAAAGGCCATTGCGGATGAGATTGTCGCAGCGCTTAAAACAATAAAGGTGGTGTATTATCGACCACATGGGTTTATCCCGGCAATGCGTGTCGAGGTGGGTTCTGCTGTGGCAGACAATCCACATCGATTAGCGGTGGTTTTGCGCGGGCTGAAGGAACAAACAATCGTAGCATCTATGCTGGAACCGTATCCGCTCTATATGGCCGATCGCATGGCCAAGTCATTGGCGGCGGCTATACCGGCGTTCCGCCAGGTTGCAACTCAAAGAATAAGTGTTGATTATGATGGCGATATAGGCGAGGTCTTTTTCGCGATGCATGGATACCGCAGCGAAGGTGGACGGTAAGGAGCGTGCAAAATGGCCGAAACATCTCGTGCTGAACAACTTGATGCAGTGGTTGCTCGGACAGAGCGCCTTGGCGTAATTGGATCGCCTTCAAGTACCTCCGAATTTGCGGTTGATGTCATTGGCACTGCGGCAGGTCGTAAGCTGGTCGGTGAGCTCGCTGTGTTCTCCTTCGCTCAGGACGGCACTCCCCACTACGCGCTCGGCCAGATTACTGAGATTGAGCTTCGCAATGTCTGGCATGAGGATCCAACGATGCGATCGCTCATTCGACAACGGGGAAGGATCGAGGCGGTCAGTGAACGCCAAGATACACACCTTGGCAAGATGACGATTAGTGCGGTATTCAAGCATGTGGCATTGCCAACGGGTACGTCGGACGCGAAGGGCGGAATTAGTTATGAGCCGAGTATAATGGGTACGGTGCCATCGACTGGTACGGCCATACATATCGTGAACGATGACGTCCTTGGGACTGTCTTGCGCCGCTATAGGGATCAAATATTCTATCTGGGAAATGTGTACGGATCGACGCCGAGGTTGCCATTATGGTTCAAGCATTTTGATCGGGGTCCCGATGGGGCAGGAGAGGCTTACCATATCGGCATCTTTGGAAAAACTGGTAGCGGGAAGAGTGTGTTGGCGAAGATGGCGCTATGTGCGTATATGAGGTATGAGCAAATGGGGTTACTCATCCTTGATCCTCAAGGGGAGTTCGCAAAAGATTTTCAGGGCGGTGGAAGCGGTGAAATGCGTATACCTCTCGCGGATGTTGCCAGGAAGTTTAGGAAGAAAGTAGCCAAGCTTTCGGTTCAAAACCTCGTCCTTGACCGGTGGGAACTGTTTGAGGAGATTCTGTTTGAAAGCGATTTCTTTCAGCAATTAACCATGCCGAAAGGCGATAATCGCCGGGATGCGTGCGCAAAACTAGCAGACGAGCTGAAGAAAAAGAAGGTCAAGTTGGAAGATCTTCATGAGCGGCCGGCGTTTGACACAGCATGGGCGATTCTAGCAGACACTAAGGTTCAGCAGGTGTTTTACCGTACCCCAGGTACCCGTGAGCGTTTTGAGTCCGCCCGGGTCGATGCGGATGCAAACGTTTTCTTTGATCGCTATTGGAAACCAGTCACGGCGTTGTTCGATAAATCAAGGGAGCAGGCTAGAACAGTCGAGAGTGCGCTGAATTGGCTGCTTGATCTGAATCCGAAGGAAGGTGTTCGTCCAGTGCTGGTAATAGATTTATCCAGAGAGCAGGCGGCTGGAATGCTTTGGACGGATACGATTCAATCCCTGGTAATTAAGCGATTGCTTGATGGTGTTACATCGATTGCCGAAAAGCGCTTTCAAGAGGGCAAGGAGAAAGGGCTGAACACATTGGTATTGATGGATGAAGCGCACCGCCTCGCGCCACGCCAATTACCTGAGGACGGAAATGCCGCTGGCGCGGTTCGAAATGTATTGATAGACGCTGTTCGTACCACGCGTAAATACGGATTGGGGTGGTTATTCATAAGCCAGACCCTCGGTTCCCTCCATACTGAAATTTTACAGCAGCTTCGCATTCAATTTTTCGGATTCGGGCTGTCGATGGGGCAAGAATTTCAGGCACTACGGCAGTTGATTGGTGGTGATGATTCGGCGCTGCGCCTTTACGGCTTATTCCGTGATCCACATTCTTCATTTGATATTTCCAGCCGTCAGTACTCTTTCATGACGATAGGGCCAATTAGCCCACTGTCATTCGCTGGTACACCGCTCTTTTTGAATGTGTTTAATCGAGCCGATGAGTTCATCGCAACAAACAGCCTGGGCAATTTATTGTCAAGTGGATGATAATTGGCCTTAGCGGCATTGTCCGGTGTGCAATGAATCGCGCAATTTCCGTAATCTGTGGATGGGTATCGATGAATATGTAACAGGAGGCCCGGTAATGTCATTCCTAAAACCCGATCCATTTCCCACCGTGCGTGCTCAGAATGTTGAGTTGGAGGCACCATGACGGCGTGCGGGCAAGCATCTCAGCGCAGCGTGAAGGTGGGCCAGCGCAGTTTTGCCGAGCTGTTTTCTGGAGCTACTGAAGCTCTGTCACTGGACAGTTACCAGCGGCCCTATGTGTGGGGGCGTGAGAAGGTCGAGCAACTCCTGGAAGACCTGCGGGATCACCAGAGCAAACCAGAATCCCCCGATTACTACATGGGGACCATCTTGCTGCATGCCGCCGCAGGGGAAGGCGCTGCCCAAGCCCGGATGTTTGTCATCGACGGGCAGCAGCGTCTAACCGCTCTCTGCATTCTGCACTATCTGCTAACGGGCGGCCTACCGGCAAACTGCGAGCTGAGCTACCGCAATCCGCTGTCGATCAAGAATATTCGCCTGGCGCGGGACCTGATGCAGCAGCCGCAACTCTCAGCAGCGATTTTTGATCGTATCTGCTTCACGGTCATCACGGTGGATTCCGAAGACTTGGCGTTTACCTTCTTTGATACCCAGAACAACCGTGGCGTCCCACTGAACGCCACCGACCTACTCAAGGCCTTTCACCTGCGCGCAATTGCCAAGGCTGACCACGCTATTGCACTGGAGAAGGCTTGTGCTGGTCGCTGGGAACGAATGCAAAAGATGCCAGCGGTCCTCGGCGGCCACAGCGATTTTGCGCCGGCCCTGTTTGGGCTGCTTCTGTGGCGAGCGCGGTGCTGGACGGGTAACGTGGCAGACGGTCGTAGGTTGGAGGATCTGCGAGATTTACTGATAGATGAGTTTCAGACCCGCTCAATTGCCATGCCGTCGGCCGACACTGTGCCGCTGTATGCGTCAATGAGCAACCGGCGAGCGACTGCGCTGAAGTTGCTGCCACACGACGAGTACTACCTGGAATCAGCATCCATCCGATTGGGTGGTCGGGCGGCGGACCTGCCCTTCGCGATCCGGCAGCCGCTGCCACGAGGGGTGGGCTTCTTCCTCTATGCTGACAAGTACGCCGAAGTTGCGACGGCGATGCTCCGCGAGGATCAGGGCGATCCGCAAATGCGGGCCTTCAAAATGTTCCATGATGAGGTGGTTGCCGGCGGGTCGGATTACTTAAGGCAGGCGTTCCTTCTGGCAAGCCTGATGTACCTCGACCAGTTTGGACCGGATCAATTGCTCATGTTCGCATTGCGATTGGAGCACCTACTGGGGGCAATTCGAGTGGAGTGGCAATCCGTTAAGGCTGAAACGGCCGTCAACTTCTTCAAGAGAGAACCCCGTAACCTGCTAGACGTGATCGGCGGGGCATTCCGGCCCGAAGAAGTAATCAAATACCTCCAAGAAAGGGCCAAGTCCCATGCCGATCAGGCCTTTGACGACAATTCCGATCATGAAGGCGGTGTACGAGGCCGCTACCAGCAGCGTGTGCTGCGCTATTTTGACCGCACTGGCACTCTAGCGGGGAAGCGCACATGGATTACTGACGCGTTCGTCCGTGGGAAGGTGGGTGCTTCGTGAGCGTACACAGCGAACTCAAGGCTCTGTCCGACATCGTGACCGACGGCATGCGATTCTGCGTGCCGATCTATCAGCGGCTCTATGTCTGGGACACAGACCAGGTTCGCACGCTCCTCGAGGATCTGTGGAC
>JAJZKY010000919.1 GCA_021803885.1 Planctomycetota bacterium | reverse complement strand
GTACCGTTGAAGGAGTTTAGCACATATACTGCAGCAATTACGTAAAACATGCTTCCAAGAAGCTCAAGAACATATGCAAGGTGGTTGACCGCTGCCCTGCGCGTAGTTTCGACTTTTTTTTCCCTAGCCATAGACCCACATATAGAGTAATAAACGCCAGCCTTTAAAAAGCTTTATAGCACTTCGCTGCTAAGCCAATCTGGTGTTATGTTGAGACTCGCTGGAAAGAAAGTGTTTGTTGTTGGGGTAGGCCCGGGACTAGGCTCTGCTACGGCTTACCTCCTGCTCAAGGAAGGCGCTTCTGTGGTTATCGCCTCCAGAAATGAGGATAGGCTTAAGAGCGTGAAGGCACAGCTGGCTATTTTCGGCCAGATAGATTATGTTGTTGGTGATGTATCAAGCATGGAAGGAGCCAAAAGGCTAGTGCATGATGCAGTGGACAAATACGGCAGCGTTGACCACCTCGCGCTCATAGCTGGCGATTATATTGATTCTCCTATAGAAGAGCTTACAGAAGAGCAATTGGACAGGATGATTGATGCAAACCTTAAGTCGCCATTGTATGCACTCAGTGCGGCTTTGCAAGACCTCAAGGCAGGATCATCAATTGTAATGATCTCATCTGTCTTCGGCACCTATGCGACAGGAGTTAGAAATGTGGCTTATTCGGCCACAAAAGCCGGTGTAGCTAAGTCAGTGGAGGTACTGGCAATGGAACTCTCGCAGAAAGGCATACGGGTGAATGCTGTTGCTCCCAGAGCCATGAACCATGACTTTGTACCAGGAAGGGATTGGAAGTCGTTAAGAAAGCTTGGGGAAAAGGCATGCCCTCCGGAGGATGTTGCAAGCGTTGTTGTATGGTTACTCTCAGGCGAGTCCGAGTGGATTGATGGTGCAGTAATACCAGTTGATGGTGGGGAAAAACGCTGATACAGTCAAGTCAATTGAGCCGTCTCAACCGCAATGTAATAATCAGATGTTGTGCTTATAATAGCTCATGAGACGTTGCGAATGGCATAATGTGATCCAGGAGTCATTATCGCTACTATTATCACTGCCAGATGCAGTACCGCTAGAACCGCACCCGACAGGATGATCGCAATAGGTTCCGCTTGTATTGTGACATCCTCCAACGACTAAAGGCCGTTGGCTTCCCCTGCGTTTGCAGGGTATGTTCTCAGTTCTTCGAGAGATGCCTCATGTTGAGGTCTTACGCTCTCTCCCTGAGCGTGACTTTGGGAGTGCCCCTCCCTAGCTCTTTTGAGTATGTTTATTGATGCGTTTATGTCCCTGTCCAACCGCATGCCGCATCTGTCGCAGTTGTATTCCCTCATGGATAATGGCATGTCCATTATGTTGCCGCAGTTGCTGCACTCCTTCGAGGTGTTCCTTGCATCTACTTTTATTACCTTCATACCGGCACTCTCAGCCTTCCTTTTTCTATCCTGAACGAACCGTTGTTTTCTATGTGCGTTATGGAATTGAATCTGTCCTTTGATTTGAATCTTGGAAATCCTGCCTTTATCTTTGCACCTGACTTCTTCTGCTGGCATCTCATGAAGAAGTTCCGGTATGTCTTCAGAAGTCTGTTGCGTATGTCCACCCTGACGTGTGCGTAGAGTTGCAGATACTCCTTGTCCTCCTTTATTATTTCATTGAGGAACTGGTTTATTGTTCTCTGCGAGATTTTTGAATTGGGATTTGATTTGTGCACTTCTATCGTCTTCTCAAGAAGTTTGTTGTAAAGCCTTTGGAACATGGAAATAGCGTCGTCTATTGCCTTCTGCCTCTTCGTGTCGGGATATATCCTGAACTTGTAGGCACGCATTGTTTCCATGCTTCCTGTTTTGCTTTCCATTTTTATATACCTTTTCACGCCCTAACCCGCCATTGAAATGATGGGTTTGCGGGGCGAATCATTTATCATTTATGCTATTGCTCTCCAAAGTTAATCTATATCGACGAGATACTGCACGACCCCCATGTAGAGGTCCACTGGAGTATGACTTCACCGCCATTGCCGCCATTATATTCTGAACCTCCAGACCCAGAATCGCTACCGCTGCCGCCAGAACCTCCGCCGTATGAGGCTCCGCTGGTGCCTGCAGCACCATTGGCTCCAGAACTTCCGCCTGCGCCACCGTCTCCTCCCCCGCCGCCGCAGCTGCTGCCAGTTCCGCCTGCGCCACCGTTAAGTCCGTTGCCTCCGGTGGCTGCAGAGAAGCCGCTTCCTCCGCCGCCACCTCCGCCGCCGCCGCCAGCGCCGTAACCTCCTCCTCCTCCGCCTGCGCAGCCATCTACATTAGTGCCGCTGTAACCATTTCCACCAATAGTAAAACCACCTGCAGTCCCACAATTGCTGCCTCCATTTTCACAACCTGCTACGCCCCCTGTATTGCTACCGCCCGCGCCTCCTGAAGCAACACAGGCGCAGCCACCAACCGTACCACCTCCAGTGCCACCAGCGGCGTATTGCACAAGCACGCCGTTATTTAATATTGCAGAGCTGCCGCCCCCGCCCCCCCCCCAAAAGCC
>JAJZKY010000059.1 GCA_021803885.1 Planctomycetota bacterium | reverse complement strand
GCCCTTCTCGAGATGCAAGCGGAGAAAGTGATCAACGTAAACGAACTTCACCAGGAAATGAGTGTTTCCCTTTGAGCCTGAATACCTCTCCCGCGGTATCGCCAGTATCTGTTGCCCCAGAGGCATGTGCAGAGCTTCCCCTGTTTATCCGCTATGCGGAGAATCCCATCCTCAGCCGACAAGACTGGCCTTATCCGATGAACAGCGTCTTCAATGCCGCTGCGGTTCAGTTGCCTGATGGGGACACCCTTTTGCTCTGCAGGGTGGAAGAGCGGACGGGCTTGTCGCATTTGTGCGCCGCTCGCTCTTCCAACGGAATCGACGGATGGCGTATTGATTCCGAACCGACGCTGCTAGCCAATCCGCGCGAATATCCCGAGGAAATTTGGGGCATCGAAGACCCGCGGATTACATATGTTCCCGAACTCGATCAATACGCGGTTGCTTTTACATCATTCGCGCGAGGCGGCCCTGGAGTATCGCTTGCCTTAACCAAGGACTTCAGGACCTTTGAGCGATTTGGTGTCATCATGCCACCTGAAGATAAGGATGCGGCTCTGCTGCCCCGCCGGATCAACGGCTACTGGGCCATGATCCATCGTCCGGTCACTCCCACAGGCGCGCACATGTGGATCTCGTACTCGCCGGACCTGCGGCATTGGGGGAATCACAAGGTCATGCTCGAAGCACGCCGTGGCGGGTGGTGGGATGCGAACAAAATCGGACTATGCTCGCCACCCATTGAGACGTCGAGGGGATGGCTGACGATCTATCACGGAGTGCGGCATACCGCGTCCGGGTGTATTTATCGTTTGGGTCTCGCCCTCTTCGACTTGGAGAAGCCAGAAATTTGCTTGAAGAGAGGGGACTCATGGATGTTTGGTCCCGAAGCCCCGTACGAGCGCAGTGGAGACGTGAAGGACGTTGTGTTTCCGTGCGGACAGACAATCAGCCCAGATGGGGACACGATTCATCTCTACTATGGAGCTGCCGATTCGTGTGTGGCTATGGCAACAGGCAGTATTCGCACTCTCCTCGCGTGGCTGGACTTGAACTCCGGTGCAGAAAAATCAAGCGAGCGATAACTCTAGGACAAGGAAAGCAGAATGCATACGACCCGCTGGAACTGGCCAAATCCGGTACCCGGATTAATTTGGACTAAACACGAGTGTCCTCGATGCAACTCGGTCGAATTCAAGCCAGCCGAGTTGCGCTCATTTGACGGTCTGCTTAGCATGTTTGGGCTGCGGCCGGTTCGTTGCATGTTCTGCTGGCGGCGGTACTACTGGTTTGCCCTCCACGCGGTGAACCCGGCCTGAGACTTCTCAGAAACGCATTGCTAATCACTTGGAGGAATACTGAAATGACATCATGCTCTGACGCCACGTCGAACGATCTTCTGTTCCGCCTTGCCGCGGACCATCAGCGGAAGGCAATGAACTACACTGCGATAGCACAAAACGCCGAAGAAGTGCAGGACATCCAAAATGCTCCCTCTGTAAGCATGGGGCCGTATCTGATTTCTTCGGAACAAACCCGACTGCTGACCACTCTGAGCATTTACAGTCTTAGGGGCGACAGCCATGAACAGGTCCGTCTGCTCTATATGAACGCAACCGCGCTATGCATTTGGAAAGCGATGGGTAGGCAGCCGACGATTGTGGGTGTGCTACATCGTCCACCACATGATGCGCTTCTCTCCTTTGGGGTACCGTTTAGCGAATAGGTTGCAGTAACTGCATTCCTTCGCTCAAGGTCAGTACAAGCCGGAGGCCCGTTCTTTACTTCGGGAACCGATGGAAGGTTGCATATGGCCGCAATGAAATGACCCCGACCATCTTCCAGAGTAGTATTTCATGTGGCCCACGAACCCAATCAGTACCCTCACCTGCGAGACGATTTCGAACGACTGAGTCTCGACGTCCTCCTCACCGACGTCGACCTTGCGCTAACCTTCAACGATGTAGCCCGAAACCTGTCTGGCCAGGGTGCGATCGCACAGACGGTCCAGAATGCCAGGAGGGCCTACAACGTCATCTCGGAAAAGCGATCCAGCTTGGGCATCTCAGAGAACGACTGTAGCGAACTTGACTCCAGGTTGGCCCTCTTGCGGCTTCGGTTGGAAGAGTTCGGCGAGAAGTTCGAATAAACGCAACGCGGCCTGCAACCTTTGCCCGCTTCCTACTGAGGATCCCAGCGCTTCCGCTTGTGGCACTAAATGGCTCTGGCTCTGACGGGTTTAGGCGCTGAGAAACCGTTTCTTGCAGGCGGCTTCGGTCGCCGCTTGGCGCACAAGAGTGATCACCACCATCAGCCGTCGGGGCCAGCATCCCGCCCGCGTGATCTGATTGCCGGCCACCACGCCGTTGTATCCGCCGTAGGCATCGGCCAAAAGCACTTGGTTGTAGTCCTTGAGGAAGGACTTCGGTCCGTCGCGACCGCGGTTGAGCGTGAAGTCGAACAGGTTGTAGGGATGGGCATCATCGCCCACATACACCCACAGACGATCAAACCCACAGCGCATGTCAGTTACCTCGGAGGCCAACCAAATCCGCGTCGCCTGCGCTCCATCCAGCGACCGCAGGCTCGGCAGCCCCATCATGCCTCACCCTCCGGCAAGCGTTCTTTGCTGGTTGGGGTGTCGAGTACCGCCAGCAAACACGTAAATGGTTCGCATCGAAGCCGCGCTCAACCACAAGACCGTGGCCGCTCCGCAGCCGGACCTCTATCGCATTTCCGTGTCGCTTGGGTGGTTGCACAAGCTCGGCGGGCGGCTTCACCGTCACCTCCACAAACTTCGGTGCATCGGAATCCCGCAACCGCTTTTTCCACTCGTAGAACTGCCACAGGCGCAGACCACGTTCACGGCAATACACCGCCACACTCTGACCGCTCCGACTCTGCTCCGATACCAACTCCCGCCACTTCGCTCGCGCTTCGTTCTGTCCCGCTCTCATCCCATCACAATGCGGCAATCCTCTACGCCAAGCAAAATGCGGACGACATAGCGCTCACGAAGAAGCCACCAATCCGGACCAGAAGAGTCGCAAGGAATGCACCAGCACGTTCGGAGTGAGGCTGTACGCATCTCTTGCATGAATCGGGCTTCGGGCCCCTTGCCGGCTTCGCTGCAAGAACGCAATTCCCGGGCCTGTCAGCTGAGCGGCAGATATTTGATGGCACTCTTGATGGTATATCTAGAAATTTGTCTGTAAGCTATTGATGTTAAAAATAGATTGGCTCCTCAGGTAGGACTCGAACCTACAACCCTTCGGTTAACAGTTGAAAATTCGGCTCGTTCAGCATTGCCCATCGTTACCCTATGTCGCCCATTTTCAGTGCCTTATGGGCGTCGACGAATCAAAGCAAATTGTGGGTACTACCCACAATTTCGCACCTTTTTGAAGGAGTATACCCACAAAATTACCCACATTTTTCATAGACGATTTTGGAGCACCGAATCGAATAGACAATCGATGCGGTGCGCTCCTCTGGAACACAGGTATCTGCGCAATTTCGCTGAGCTACTTGTGCGTTTACGCGGGCATGTCGAACCGGGCAATGGGACAAAACCGCAGGGCCGTTAAGATCAGATTCCGGCATTATGAAGTGGCCCGCTTCGGCGGTTTGTTTTGGCCCAGCCCTTGGACCGAACGAACTCCTAGTCTTTACTGAGCGCTAGCTTAGGACGGGTGCTGGAATCGGACTGTTTCCCCCGGATGAAGCACTTCGAGACGGTCAAGTCTTCCGTCCGCGGCAAAGGCATCGACGAGTGCTTGCGGGCTTTCGCTGAAATGTTCCCATCCGTGTTGATGCACTGGGAATATGCGGGCATTTGGAAAGGCACGTGCCGTAGCAATCGCATCCTTGTGATCCATAGTGAGGGGATGCGGCCCTCGAGCGGCCAAGCGCGCCGCTCCCGCAAAGAGCACAATGGCTGACACGGAGAATCGCTGAGCTACCTCTGCCACGCCTTCAAACCAGACTGTATCGCCAGTGATATAAATCGCCGATTCTGGCGAGTCTTTCGTCTCGATGACGAAGCCCGTGACCTCGCCAGAAACCGGTTCGATGCCGGGCGGGCCATGACGCGCTGGCGTCGCAGTGATGGTCAAAGCCGCAGGCCGGCTTGCCGAAGTTAGACGTACAGATTGCCACGGTGCCAGACCATGGGAGTTGCTGCCGAGGCGCGCGGCGCCACTGGGAGTTGTATAGACATGGCGTGCGCGAGGAAGAAATGCGCGGCCCAATCGATCAAGGTTGTCGAAATGCTGATCGTGACTAAGCAGGACAGCGTCGATAGTATCCAGTTGATCCGGCTCAAGCGCAGGACCGGCCGTTTTTCGCAACGTAACAGGACCATTTGTGGCTTCGCTGCCCGCAGGATCAAACGTTGGATCTGTGAGGAGGCGATAGCCATTTATCTCCAGTAGTGTTGTCGGACCACCGATGAGCGTTATCTGCATGTCTATCGGATGCAGTGCTCAATAGGGCAGATTCTACGAATGTAAGTGTGGAGAGTGATGCCTCGATTCATGCTACTCCTCTAATCCAATTAATTTGGGCGCTTTGATTTCAGGGGCTGTCGTTTTCCCTGGTTGCGATGCTTTTCGATTTCGTCGCGTGGCTCCAGACCCTTCCAAGCCGCTTGCAGCAACGCTTCAAGCGTGTCACTGGGCGAAGAGTTGGGCAGGCAGTTGGCCAGATAAAAGGCCAGAGTGGAATGGTAGATCGCATACATTTCCAGGGCAACCGCATCGACATCAACATCGGCAGCGATCTCCTGTTTGTCTCGCGAAGCAACGATCTTGTCGCTCAAGGCCCGCAACAGGGATCCGGTAAGCAGGTCTAATTCGCCTCGAACTTTGCCTTTATGAAAAAGGAACTCGCGCCAGAAAAATTTGGAAAGCTCCATATTCTTTTCGTAAGGCTCCATCATTTCCATCAGGAAGCGATGAATGGCGGGGATCAGTCTCTTTCCCTTGTTCAGCTCCTTTGTGGCCAGTTTCAGTTGCTCCTCGATCGCATGATGAAAGAGCAGCAACAGGATCTCTCCTTTGTCCAGTACATAAAGAAAAAGCGTACCGACTGCCACATCCGCCTCGTTTGCAATCTGCTGCACAGTGGTTCCATCAAAGCCGTGCAGTGAGAATAACTTGGCGCCGGCGGCAAGAATGCGCCGCATCTTCTCTTCCTTCGCGCGCTCCCTTCTGGACGCAACCTTTTCCAAAATTCCACCCTTTTCCATTATGAGTACACTCATTTATGAGTATACTCGGTTATGAGGCTGGCCAAGCAGATCGGCCGCAATCCAAATGTACAGAGGACAGGAGAGTACCACAGTATGCGAGTTGTCAAAACATGCACGACGCAAGCAGATCCGGCAATTGTATGGAAGGTACTCGCGGATGTGGAACACTGGCACGAGTGGACCCCCACTGTTCTCTCCATTAAGCCGTTAAGTGATAGAGGATTTGCGGTTGGCTCTCGTTATCGGGTCGAGCAGCCAAAGCTTCGTCCCGCGATCTATGAGGTTACGGAATGTATTCCGGGAAGCAGGTTTACCTGGGTGCAGCGCTTCATTGGGGGCGCGATGATCGCCGATCACCGGATCAAGCCATGCAAGAAAGGGTGCGAGTTGGAACTCTCATTTACGTCTACAGGGCTGTTGGGCAGCATACTTGGGAAACTATTTTCATCGATAATCAGCAGCTATGTCGGAACCGAAACCAGCAGTCTTAAGACTCGCTGCGATCTCTTGGCGCAATCCATGCTTCCGGCTTCCTACTGATCTCCAGCTGGCCACCAGTCACCAATGTGCTTTCAAGAGAGGATTCGATGACTTATAACGAACTTGGTCTTCTGATCGACTATCACTACTGGGCCCGCGACCGCGTGCTCGATGCCGTTTCCACGATTACTTACGATCAGTTTGTACTTCCTTTGGGCAACAGTTTCAGCTGTGTGCGCGACACTCTAGGGCATCTTTGCAATGCTGAGCGCATCTGGATCGCAAGGTGGAAGGGAGAAAAGCCGCCGGAATCTCTGACGTTCGAACGTCTTCCCGATGTCGAAGCTATTCGAAAAGAGTGGGCCGAACTGGAGCGCGAGTTGCGGGGACAACTTGCACATCTCAGGCCAGATACAGTGGAGCGTACGATCATGTATCAGGACCTACGTGGCAATGATCAGGCAGACCTGCTTTGGCAGATCGTGCAGCACGTTGTGAATCACGGCACATATCATCGCGGACAAATTACGACTATGCTGCGGCAACTGAATGCAACCCCGCCAAAATCAATGGACTTGATTGCCTTCTATCGCGAACGCAACCGGGAAAGTGCAACACGTCCACTCTGATCAGGCATAACTATGAGAGTATCTGCAATGTCACATGGAAAAATCCTGCGCGTTTTCCTGGCTGTCTTCCTGCTTTCCCTTGCAATTCCGGCGATCGGTGCGAATGATCCAAGCCTTGTCATCCCAGCATCCGGAGTAATCGGCGTTAAAGGAGGGATGCTGTCTCCGGGTTTCTGGATTGCGAGAACGGCAAACGCTAATCAAATTCTCATGACTCGGGCGCAAATCAAGGCGAGAAACGAGCAGACGCTTGCGGAGGACCACAATGTAGTGGATCTTTCGAAGTTTGGGCCTACGGTTCGACGCGCGAAGGTTCTTCAATTGGTGAAAGAACTGGTCAGCCCGTTCGGCGGGGATCCAGTTGACGCCAGAGGCGTACCCTTATCGGCGGCTGCACTTACCAGGATGAAGGCAAACCGCAACTTGGGTGCGATTCCCGCGGTCCAGAAAACAGAATATGGGATGGCCGTGCGGCGCACCTTGTTGCGTCTGTACCCGACCTCGCTCAAGGCATTTCCTTCGAGCGATTCGACAGATTTCGATTCCTTTGCCGCTGGTGTTCTGTTCCCCGGCAACGCCGTTGTCATTCTGAACCGCAGTAAGGACAACAAATGGTTGCTGGTCCAGACGTGGCAGGGACCGGGATGGGCGCCGAGCCAGGATATTGCCGCAGGCTCCCGCCAGGCTGTTCTTTCCTACTCCGGCCAGAAGCCCTTTCGAGTGATCAGAGGAGATCAAGTTCGAACTGTATACACACCGGAAGCGCCCGATGTATCGCAACTGGAACTCGACATGGGCGTTCGAGTACCACTCATGAGCCTGCCGCCAGATCAGCCCGTCAATGGAGCTGGACCATACGAGGCCTGGACGATTGAGCTTCCCACCCGTAGACTCGACGGATCACTTCGCTTTCAGCCGGCCCTGCTTCAAAAAATTCGCGACACCGCACCCGGCTACCTGCCACTTACCCGTGCCAACATTATCCGGCAGGCTTTCAAGTTTCTCGGCGAACGATATGGCTGGGGACACACGTTCAATGCACGCGATTGCAGTGGGTTTACCAGCGACGTGTATCGGAGCTTCGGGCTGATGGTACCGCCCAATTCCGGCGCGCAGGGTGCGAGCCCTGCATTTCATCATCAGCTTTTCACAGCAAAAAGTTCGCATGCAGCGCGCCTAAAAGCGGTGATGGCGGCGAAGGTGGGTGACCTGCTGGTAGTTCCGGGTCACGTCATGATGATCCTTGGGAAGGTCGATGGTCAGCCTTATGTGATTCAGGATGTTCCATACGTGATTTACCGCGATCCCAAGGGGGATCTGCACAAGGTAAAAGTTAATGAAGTCTCGGTCACGCCTCTGCTTCCGCTGCTGTACAGCAACACCGAGACGTATGTTGACGCAATGACGAGCCTGGTCCATGTGACTGTTCCATAGTCGGCTTAACGTTTTCGCCCTCTGATTAGCATACTGCTCCTAACATCGACGTGGAGATCATTCAGAAGCCTATGACGAATCAAACCGTAACCCGCGCAATTGAGTCAGAAGTCGAGCCGGCGTCGATTTACAGGATTCTCGCAGACGCGACCAACATCCCCAAATGGGCAACTATATTTGCCGATGCAATTGAGCGCGTCGACGATACGCATTATCAAGTCACTAAGAACGGCGAGAAGTTTGACGTGCAGGTCTTTCTGCAACCATCTGTCGGAACGGTAGATTACATTCGACAGATAACGCATGACCGGAGCGGGGGAGCATACATTCGTGTAACGCCTCGTCCCTTTGGAGGCAGCACAATCACAATGACTGTGCCGACTAGATCGAATACGACCAGCTCCGAAGTTGCCAAAACTTTGGAGCAAGAACTTGGTGCACTCATCCGGCTTGCTGGCAGCTAATCGTCCTTCCCGCTGGAACCAGGGCGTCAATACGCATCGTCTGGGGATGAATCTCCGGTCTCCCCGGACAAGTCATCGTTAGTTACGCTTTCCCAGGGATGTCGAGCCGTCATCTCACCCTGGAACGCTCATGTCTATGCTGGAGGCAGCAGTTCATAATCGCAATATCCTCGCCGCTTGCTAGTCCTGGATGTTTGGCAAATCCTTTTGGGAGAAAGTGGCCGAGCAGCAAGGCTCCTTGAGCCATTACTCCAAAAGACCCCACGTGGGTTCGTCGTCAACCTCGGTTCTGGCTACAGATCCCAACCCTTCGCCCTGGGCCAGTTGGACTTCGGTCCCATTCATGCTGTCGATACGAGTCCGGTGGTCAGCCCTGTTCCGCTGCACCCTTCGTTGAGACAGTTTCTATCGCTACACTTGCAGCGTTCTCAATTTTGAACCCTACATAGCCCTGGGCTGATGCCAGTGGACGCTCAGCTTTGAGGTCGGAGTCATCTAAGTCAGGGAGAAGTGTAGGGGAGGGAACGGCGTGCGTGGCCCTACTCTTTCGTACCCCTTTAGCTTTCTGCGGGCCTGGGCCCGAGAACCGGAGAGTAGAAGCCAGACGTTCTGCCTCAGTTTTGCCGCACGCGTGAGCTTCGTATTCTTCTGGAGTCTGGTAACCGAGCGCGGAATGCAGTCGTTTCTGGTTGTAATAGCCGTCGATGAACTCCTCGATGTGACCGCGCAAATCCCTCAAGTCGCGGTATTCGTTCGCGTAGATTTCCTCGCGTTTGAGCGTCTTGATGAAGCTTTCGCAACTGGCGTTGTCATAGGGATTCGCTGGCCGGCTCATGCTCTGAATGATCCCGTGCCGCTGGAGAATCGCAAGATACTCCGGTGAAGTGTACTGCACTCCGCGGTCGGAATGGTGCACGACTCCTGGCAGGGGGCGCCGCAGTGCGATCGCGATCTCAAGCGCATCGACTGTCAGGCGGGAGGTGAGGGAACGATCCAGCATCCAACCCACGACCTTGCGCGAGTAGCCGTCCAAGATGACCGCCAGGTAGACGAATTCGGCTTGCAACCGGATATAGGTGATGTCTGCCACCCACAGCTGATCGACTGAATTTAGCCGCATGCGCCGCGGTAGATTCAAGTAGACTTCCAGCGAGTCGCTGGAATCCGTGATGTTCACAAATTCCTTCGGCTGTACCGCGAGGAGGTTATCCTCACGCATGATCCGCGCGACTCGCTTGTGATTTACCTGCATGCCACGGCGCTTGAGTTCCGCAGTTACCCGACGGTAGCCATAGCGACGGCGGTGCTGGAGTGCCACCTGCTGAATGGCCGACCGCACTTCAGTTTCTTCTTCGCTTGGAACGTGAGATTTTAAGAACCGGTAGAATCCAGCCCGACTCACTCCCGCCAGCAGACACATTCGCTCGATACTTAGGCTGCCTTGCACCGGCACGACTTCCTGGATCTGATCGTAGATGCCGTATCGCCAGAGCCTTAGCTGCTCTGGCGCCGAGCTTCGACTTTTTGCAAGGCGCCTTTGAAAAAATCCACCTCCAGCGTCTTCTCCGCTAGCAAACGCTGCAACTCACGCACCTGTTTGCGGAGTTCACGGACTGGAGAGGTAACCCTGGCACTCGACTCACTTGTGTGTTCAAGTTGCCGCTGCCACTGATACATATTGCTGCGGTCGATGCCCAGTTCTTTCGCCAGAGCAGACACGCTGGGACAATCCTTCATTCGCTCGACTGTCATCTGCCGAAACGACAGAGGGTATTTGCTGATTCGCTTCTTTGCCACTCGCAGTTCCTTTCACCGCAATAGGTTGCAAGGAATACTGTCTCATGCCGTAAAGTGTTGGAAACACAACTGTCTCACTTTTGGGGGTCAGTCCACGGGCATTTTCGAGGGTCATCGGGGAGTTGGTAGGGGGCGTAAGTCGTTGAAAAAAATTGGCTCCTCAGGTAGGACTCGAACCTACAACCCTTCGGTTAACAGCCGAGAACTAAAGGCCGGAGTATCAATGCTTTCAACGGAGTAGACAGGAACGAATGGGCGTTTTCGGAGCCCTTTCGGCACGCAATTGGACCAAGTTCTGGACCAAGTTCCAGCCAACGAGTCCCGGTTTTCTTTACCTGATCGTGGAGGAATCGGCCCTAATTCGGCAACCAGCCTTGGTCTGGATGAGTGACTGCGCCTTGAGCGCGCCAAAAGAGCCTAGGTACACTGTCCGACATGGCGACTCTTCGGCAAGTGGCCAAATTCTGGCTGAGAACCCAGTCCGCTTAGAATCCCGAACACCGGCCCGTTTTTCAGGATCTATCTCTTGTTCGTCGCAAAAGCCATTCTGGATATGTGATTTGCCCCGTTTTCGTCAACCGACGGTCCATGACTGACATTGGACGAAGATGATCGTTGACGGGCCGGCGGTGGAGCGGAGCCAGCGGCAGAACGCTCTGGAACAGGAGTTCCACAGCGCTCAGGAGATTCAGCGGGTTCTCATTCCTGAGACCCTGCTCGTCATCGCTGGCTATTCACTCACCCGCGCTTACCTTGCTGCGCAGGAGGTAGGGGGCGACTTCTTCCAGATCATCCCGTTTGCCAGTGATGCGGGCAATCAATCCGCCATTATTGTGCTCGGTGAACTCTGCGGACGGCGATCAAAGAGGGCTCTCTGCGAAGGGACATAGATATCGATGCGGCGATCGATCTCCTTTACGGATCGTTGTATTATCGGCTGCTGCTTGGCTCGGGCACGCTTGACGAGCGTTTCGTCGCGCGCGCCTTCCGCCAGTTTGTGACTGGGCGTGGGACGTCAAGCCTTGTCTCGATGGAGAATGCCGGCGACGCAGGCTGAGCGACTGAAGTGCGCGTCCTGCCCCGCCTTGCTTCGATCCGAACTCGGAAATGCCCGGGCTGTACTAACGACCCGGCTGCGATATTTAAGATCCACGCAAATCACGTTGCTCGACTCATTTCCTGTTCAGTCACGCAACGCCGGTGCTTCCTGGTTCCAAATAAGCGCCACAGCCGCTATGTGAACGGCATCTAAAGAGAACGTGCCGCCAGTCGGACTTCACGCCGTAACCATTGATGTGCAGAATCTGAATTGAGTCTTGGGTGCCATGCCATCCAATACTCGTAACGCTCTAACTCTTTAGGGGGTGCAATCACGCGGACATGGAAGTGTCGTGCGTATTTCTCGGCGAAGCGCTTCGGAACAGTTGCAACAAGGTCGGTCGCCTCAACGCATTCGAGAGCTGCGAGGAAATGCGGTACCCTGAGCAGCGACTTTCGCTTGATTCCGTGGCGCAGTAAAGCTTTATCCGGAAAAGCCTGCACCGAATCATGCAGAGAAACGATGACGTGCCCGCTGGCTGCATAACGATCCAGTGAAAGGCGTGACAACTTCGCCCATGAATTTGGCACAATGCAGACCATTTCCTCTTCAAAAAGCTTTTCCGTTGCCAGGCTAACGGGGATTCTCTCTTCATGAACTTGGAAAGCGAGATCGACATGCCCCTGTTCTAGGTCTTGATATACCGATTCAGAAAAAACGACGAAGCAGAGAGAAGCTTTGCTGCCGTGGCTAATAATCCTCCTCGTTATCTGTGGACCAAGAATGCTTAATGCATAATCGGTGCAAGCAATATTGAACACAACCTCTTCTTTCAGGGGATCGAACTCCGATCCGCGAACGAGACGATCAATCCTAGGTAGGACCACTTCCAATTCCTTCAAGATTCGCGCAGCGTTCGGCGTGAGCTCATAGCGCCCTTTTCCCCGAATGAATAGATCATCATTAAACATCGTCCGGAGACGATTGAGCGCTCGACTGACAGCGGGTTGCGTGAGAAGGAGGCGCGTCGCCGCAGCAGAAACGCTCCGTTCCTCAGCAAAGA
>JAJZKY010000918.1 GCA_021803885.1 Planctomycetota bacterium | reverse complement strand
CATCACGGCCACATGGTCGCCCTGTTGCACCACTTTGTAGGGCACCATCTTCATTTCGTCGTTCACTTCGTTGTAGCGCCGACCCATGAATCGCTTGATGGAAAAGATGGTGTTCTCAGGGTTGGTGATGGCCTGGCGCTTCGCCACCTGGCCTACCAGCCGCTCGCCGCTCTTGGAAAAACCGACGATTGAGGGCGTAGTGCGCGCACCCTCTTCATTTGCAATTACTTTTGGCTCACCGCCCTCCAGAACAGCCACACATGAGTTGGTTGTTCCGAGGTCGATTCCAATAATCTTTGCCATGGTTTCGTCCTGCCTGTTGGAGAAAATTTCTGACTTATTTAAGATGCATGATTGAGCGAGGTAGTGTCAACTTTATTTGATTATCCTCCAATAAATGTGGCTGCAAATCGCCTTGTACAGGCCTCGAAGCCTGCAAAGACGCCGGTTTCCTGGCACATGCTGGCCGGCGTGGAGGGGGGGCTCCAATCAGTCAAATGCTGACCAGCTCGCGCTGAATCCGCCCGGTGACCCAGGCCCGGGTCGGCTCAGTAAGCATGTTGATCTCGCTGCGCAGGCCGAACTCCGGCAGATAGATACCCGGCTCGACCGAAAAGCAGGTGTTGGGGAGGATGCGGCGCTGGTCGTGCGTCTCCAGGTTGTCGAGGTGCGCGCCGGGGCCGTGCAGCTCATTACATATATTGTGGCCGGTGCGGTGGGGAAAGAACTCGCCGAATCCGGCGGCGCGGATGGCGTTCCGCGCCGCATCGTCGGCCTCGTAGCCGCAAATGGGACGACCGGTGGCGAAGGCCGACTCGATGGCGGCAATGGTGGCGTCGCGGGCGCCGGTGATCACCTGGAAGACCTGCTGCTCACGCTCGGTGGGCTGGCGGCCCACCACGCCGGTCCAGGTGATGTCGTAGTAGACGCTGCCCGGTTTGTCGAGCCGCCCCCAGATATCGATGAGCACAAAATCGCCCTCACGGATGGGTGTGGAATGCTCGACCGTCGGCTCGTAATGCGAGTCGGAGCTGTTGGCGTTGACGCTGACGTTGGGGCCGTTTTCCCACACCAGCCCTTCGCGGCGCATGGCTTCGCGGAGCCACTGCACATGGTCGAATTCGGTGAGTTGCCCGGCGCCGCCGGAGGCCGGACGCAGCCGCCAGGCCATTTCGCGCCAGCCCTCGGCCAGCAGCGCGTCGATGGCGCGTTGCGCGGCGGCGTGGCTGGCCTTCTGCTCCCCAGTGAGCACGGCCTCAAACTGGCTTACGAGGTCGGCGGAGCTGACGATCTCCTTACCCAGCCCGCGCAGAAAGTCGATGGTTCCGGCGTCGACCATCGAAACATACATAATTTCGTTGTTGGGCGAGTACTGCATTGCCAGCCGCTGCGCATCGGCCAGCATGGTTTGCAGACCGGCAGCCAGCGCCTGCCAGCTTGAGTACTGGGCTTTGATGCCGGGCAGCGCGTCCAATCGGCCCTGCTCGATGCGATGCACCAGCTTGCGCGGCTCGCCCGCGGCGGGGATGAAGTAGTACCAGCGGCGGGTGATGTGGGCTTTTTCGTCCAGGCCCAGGATGTGTGCGGCGATGGGATCGCGGTGATGGTGGTCGTAAAAGAGCCAGCCGTCGAGGCCGGCATCGCGCAGAGCAGCCTGAATTGCTTCGAGGTTCATGGAGGCATTGTACGAGCTTTCAGCTTTCAGCTCTGTGGTGTGATTGGTTTTGCCCTAAAAACAGCGGAGGCGGAAGCTCCATTCACAGTGCCGCCATTGCTTCGGCTTCGCCGGGAAACAGGCCGGCATATTTGGTGATGCCCACCATGGTAAAGACCTTGGTGAAGTGCGGCGACAGGCCGAAGGCGCAGACCTTCTGCCCGGCCCTGGAGGCTTCGATCAGGAGTTGGATGACCAGCGCGATGCCGCTGGAATTGATGTAATCCACCTTGGTGAAGTCGAGCAGGATGAGCCTGGCGGTCTCCCTGGGCAGGGTCTGGTAGACGCCCAGGACGGCGTCCTTGGAGGTGCTGGCGATGTCGCCTTCGAAGCGCAGCACGGCCACCGCATGGCCGGCGGGGGACGTGAGCTGGTCAACACGCGACTTGGTTTCGGTCTGCACGATCGATGGTCTCCCTATTCACCTGATTCCTCACTTTTATCCAGACGGATGACAAGCCGGACGTAGCTGCTTTTGCCCTCCGACCCGGCCACCCACTCGGCTTCATCCACCAGCGCCTGAATGAGAAACATGCCCATGCCCCGCGGATCTTCCTCGCCGCGCATTTTGCGGTCGATGTCCGGCCGGGCTGGGAGCTTCCGGACGCCTTTGCCGTCGTCGATGACCTTCACTTCCAGCTTGTCGGGGCCGGCGGAAAGAACCATGCCTACGGAAAGACCCTCGTTGAGGAGGTTGCCGTGCTCGATGGCGTTGATGCAGGCTTCGGCTACGGCGGTTTTCAGGTCCTCGATGCGGTCTTCGCGGAAGCCCATCAGCCGGGCTACCGCCGAGGCCGTGCTCATGGCCACTTTTTCGTAGCCGTGGCGCTG
>JAJZKY010000917.1 GCA_021803885.1 Planctomycetota bacterium | reverse complement strand
TTTCTCCGACCAAGGGGGCAGCGGAAAGGGCGGAGGCGCTTACGGAAGTCGCCGACGTGATTGCGGTTGACACGGTTGTCGACGGTGCGATCGGAGGGACCGGAAAAACGCACGATTGGGAGCTTAGCAGAAGCGTCAGGGATGCAGTCTACCCGGCAAAGATGATGCTTTCGGGCGGACTGAACTGCCGGAATGTGGAAAGCGCAATAGCTGCCGTCATGCCATCGATTGTAGATGTATCCAGCGGAGTGGAGGAGAACGGGTGGAAATCAAAGGAGCTCGTTTCATCATTCATAAGAAAGGCGAAGGAGGCAGGGAATGGTTAAGGGAAGGTTCGGAGAGTTCGGTGGAAGGTACGTTCCAGAGACGCTCGTCCCTGCTCTGCAGGAGCTCGAGATTGCATATAAAAGGCTCAGCAGGGATGCTGAATTCAAGTCGACGCTCCGCCACTACAACACTCATTTCGGCGGCAGGCCAACGCCCCTCTACCATGCACAAAGACTGACAGAGCATGCGGGCGGTGCGAGGATATACCTGAAGCGGGAGGATCTCGTGCACGGCGGCGCACACAAGTTCAACAACGTGATGGGCCAGGCTCTGCTTGCAAAAATGATGGGCAAAAGAAGGGTAATAGCCGAAACCGGCGCGGGCCAGCATGGTGTTGCAACAGCGATCGCCGGCGCCGCCCTTGGCCTTGATACCGAAGTATACATGGGCAGAAAGGACACCGAAAGGCAGAGACTCAACTTGATAAGGATGGAACTTCTCGGCGCCAAAGTACACCCGGTGGACAGTGGATCAAGGACGCTCAAGGATGCAATAAACGAGGCGCTCCGGGACTGGGTTGCAAATGTCCGGGACACGTACTATCTTCTGGGAAGCGCGGTTGGACCGCACCCGTACCCCACCATAGTCAGGGATTTCCAGAGCATAATAGGCAGGGAGATAAGGAGCCAGATCCTTGCAGCCGAAGGAAAACTGCCGGATCTCATAGTTGCGTGCGTTGGCGGGGGCAGCAACGCAATTGGTGCCTTTGCACCTTTCATCAAGAACACGGAAGTTGGCCTGCTTGGAGCGCAGGCGGGCGGACTGGGAATAGAGAGCGGAAGGCACTCCGCACCTCTGCTTGCGGGTGAGGCTGGAGTGCTGCACGGTGCAAGGAGCATGCTGCTCCAGGACTCCGATGGCCAGGTCCTTGAGACAACGAGCATAAGCGCGGGACTCGACTACCCTTCAGTTGGCCCACAGCACTCGTACCTCAAGGCCGCGGGGAGGGCAAGATATGTCGCCGTTACGGACGCCCAAGCAATGGAGGGCTTCAAGCTTCTGAGCAGGCTCGAGGGGATAATACCTGCGCTTGAATCCGCGCATGCAGTCTACGCAGCAGTCGAGGAGGCGCGCAAGATGCCCGCCGACTCGATAGTAGTGGTGAACCTCAGCGGCAGGGGTGACAAGGATGTCGAAACTGCCTCAGCATACATGGAGGGACGGCACTGACAGGCATTTCGGAAGCATTCGGGAAGGCATCGGCAGAGGGGAGATCGGCGCTAATCTCCTATGTGATGGGCGGGGATCCGGGCCAGGAGCTTTTCCTCTCGTATGCGCGCGAAGTCGCCAGGCAGTCAGACATTGTCGAGGTAGGCATTCCGTTCTCGGACCCGATAGCGGACGGCCCCTCCATCCAGGCATCCGGAGTCAGATCCCTCCTATCAGGCACAAGGGTGCGCAGGGTGATAGACTGGTGCTCCGAGCTCAGCGGCTCCACACCTGTTGTTGTTATGTGCTACTACAACACAATACACCGCATGGGGGAGGAGGCATTCGCCTCAAGCCTCGTTGACGCGGGCGTCAGCGGTCTGATAGTCCCGGATCTGCCGCTCGAGGAGGGCAGCAGCCTCAGGCGTATTTGCGCCAGGATGTCTGTTGACAACATACTTCTTGCCTCTCCTTCAACCGGCCAGGAGAGGGCGCGCAGGATTGCTTCGAACACGAGGGGCTTCCTGTATGTTGTGAGCAGGTACGGCACCACAGGGGAAGGAACCTCGCTCCCGGTGCAGGCCGTGGAGCTGGTGCGCTCTTACAGGCAGATATCCACCCTGCCTGTGGCAGTCGGCTTCGGCATATCCTCGCCGGCGCACGTTTCAACGCTGGCCGCAGCTGGCGCAGACGGAGTTGTCGTGGGAAGCGCAATAGTCTCCAGGATAGGAGCAGGCCAGACTCCAGGCGAGGTTGGTAAATTCGTCGCTTCACTCCGCGGGTCTACTCTCAGGGCTGCGGCAATCTGCTGAGTGAGCGCAACCGTATGAGTGTTTCAGGAAGCTGGTTCACGGACTCTATGACAGCATCCGCGCCCTTCTCCATGAAAAAGGCCCTGAAGCTTTCCGGATCGGGAGTATTTCCGGTCACGCCGGTAAAGAGAGCGTGGACACCTTTCTTCCTTGCCGCGAAGACCATGAGCATGTCTTCCCCCGAATCCCCCGTATACAGCACACAGGTGGAGTTGGTTCGTTCGACTGCGCGCAGCAGTCCGGCTTCGGAAGGCTTCCTG
>JAJZKY010000058.1 GCA_021803885.1 Planctomycetota bacterium | reverse complement strand
GACTGCGGATGGAATCTTCTTGAGCGTCAGATTGTGAAAGGCGTCAGGCTTGCCGCGGAATGCCGAGCAGCAAATCAGCAAGGAACGCTTCTTGCCGACTTCCTCGCTCAAAGCTGCCAGATGATCGCGGGTCATCGTCTGCGTCGTCACGTAAATGAAGTCATTCTCCGTCGAGTGCCCCTGCTGCCAATAGACCCCTTCGCTGGGCGCGTAGGTAAAGCCCATCAGCTTGCACATGGCCTGGGCAAGCATGGCGGCGTTGTACTGCTTGCTGATGACAAGATTGCCGAAGGTGTCCACTTCGAGCAGCGAAGGCGCAAGCCGGTAGTAGCGGAAGCCGCCGCCGCCGCACCAATTCACAGCCTCTGTAATGCCACCCTTGTCCTCGCCATCGATGACCTTCTTCAATCGCGGAATGATGTGTGTGTGGCAATGTTCGCCCAGCTCGACCATGATCCAGCGTCGACCCATCTTGTGTGCAACCGCGCCTGTAGTTCCTGACCCAGCGAATGAATCAAGAACCAAGTCGCCAGGGACTGTGGAAACGTGAAGCACACGTCTCAAAAGGGCTTCGGGTTTTGGTGTACCGAATGTCACTTCGTCAGGGACAAGAGACTTTGCTTCAGCCTTTGACGTTCGATTGCTGCCAACCTCTGTATGCGGCCAAATCGTCTCCACAGGCATTGTTTGAGTATCGGGTGCGTAAATTTTGTAATAAGGTGTCCACCCATTCCGTCCGTTGACCAAAGGGATGCGCGATGCTTCTGCCGCTATCTTTTCCTTGCTCCATCTCCATGCACCATCTGTACCGTCTTGAAGTTTTGGAAACACTTCGGTCCCATCGGGAGCCGTCAGCGCATAATACAGCTTAGGTCGCGCTGCCCTAGTCTCGCCTTGCCCGCCCATTGCTCTCAATGGCTTCGTGTAGTATTTCCGGCCATCGCTATCTGTTCTGTTGTAGTGTTCCGGAAGATCATCGAGAATCAGCTTGTTCCAGAGAGTGCGAGTTACCTCTCTGGCAAACACCAGAATGTGATCGTGGCGATTAGAAAAGAGTGTAGCGTCCATTCGAGGGCTGTCCGATTTTTCCCAAATCGCGTTGCCAATAAAGTTCTCCCGCCCGAAGACTTCGTCACAAAGAACTTTCAGATAATGCGCCTCGTTGTCGTCAATCGTGATCCACAGAGAACCATCGTTCGAGAGAAGGCGACGAATCAGCTCCAGACGATCACGCATTAGCGAGAGCCAGATAGAGTGCTCGATACCGTCGTCGTAGTGCGTGAACGCGGAGCCGGTGTTGTAAGGAGGATCGATAAAGACGCACTTCACCTTGCCGGCGAACTCCTGCTCCAGCGCCTTGAGCGCGAGCAGGTTGTCGCCGAAGATCAGCCGGTTATCGAAGATGTCGTTCTCCGTCACGCGCTGCTTGGCGTGGTAGCTCTTCTCCGGGTCTTCCAGCAAGATGCGCGGCTCCAGCTTTGGCCGGTTCTCCTTGCCAATCCACGTCAATTCCAATTTCTGCTTCTTGCTCATGCAACAGCGCCCTTCGCGAGAGGCTCAGCCTCAGAAATTCCCATCATCATGTTGTAGTGCGGTAGCTGCCCGGTCTTCTCGAAGATCTTCTTGAACACTTCAAGGTAGGCGCAGACCATAGCGTCATCGACAGAAACGAACAGGTCATCGTGAGCGTTGTGCGATCCGTCGTTGACCCAGGAAACCATCGACTTGCAGATCAACTTATCTTTCCCTTCGAAATACGAACACAGCGTGTCGGGATCGATCCCGCCCAGAATCTTGAAATAGTTCTCAAGTATCCGGCGCAGCGTGTTTTGGATTGTGAGCTTCGAGCGATCAGATCTTCGGACCTCGGACCATAGAAGTTCGTACGAGGTCTTGATCGGATTTGCCTCATGCCTTTCGGTTTTTGAAAGCAGGTCAGGCTTTCGAATTACCCAGAACGTCTCTTCTTTCAACTTGCCGTTGTTCCGCTTGGGGTTGAACGTTATTTCTTTATGGAAGTAAACGTTGTGCGTGAGCACAAAGACCTGCCTGATATGCCCCACCCCGGCCCGGACATCGTCGAGGAGTCCTTTGATGAGGCTGCTGACCACGAACAGAATGTCACTGTCGAGGCTTGAGACCGGATCATCGATTACAACCACGCGGTCCGTCGTGATTCCCGAATCGCTTTCGCTCCCCTTGAGCAGGTGATAGAAGTAGAGGAATGTGATGAAGGTCCTTTCGCCCTCGCTCAAGGTTTCCTTCGCGTCTTTTCCATCCGCGCGCACGATCTTGTAGCATTTTCCGTTAGCCGTCATGGCTAATGAGAAACCGCGGAATCCAAACGATTTCAGCAAGCCGTTGATCGCGTTGATCGTCGGCTGAATGCTTGTTGTGCTCTTTTCAAGAGATCGAAGTTCCGCTTCCTTTTTTAGCTTGTCGGCATTAGAGTCCCCGATCTTCTTCTTCATCCCCTCGATGGCCTTGGTCAGCGCTTCCTTCTTGGTGTCGTATACCGCAAGAGCAGCTTTGAGTTCGGCCTCAACAATGTATTTCCATACTTGAGCGGTGAGAGTTGCCCGTTCGCTCGCCAAGTTCTTTACCATTGTGTTATGAGTCGTGACTTGCTTATTTGCTGCATCGACGATGCCCGCGATTGATGCCAGAACGTTGGCGACTGACTCCAAATCGACGAGCTGGCTAGGTTCTTTTTTCTTCTGGGAAAGTCGCTGCTTATTGACGGTAATCCTGGAATCAAAAAGGGCCTTCTCCGCCTTGAGCTTTTCTGCGTCCAGAAAACGCGATGGGATTGCGATTAAGGCCGCTAATTGCTGTTGCACGCGATCCGCATCGGTAGAGTAGTCGCTGACCAGTTTCTCGATAGCCTTGCTGTCCGCAACGAAGGTCTCATCGAAATACTCATTCAAGCTCTTTGCGAAGTCTTCAGTCGTGCTCTGCTGGCAAAATGGGCAGACGTTCTCATTGGCCTCGTAAAATGTCTTTCCCTCGCGTACCCAGTCGCTGTTGTTCAACTTCTTGATCATTGCGGCGATATCAACATCGTCTTTTCCGATCACCCGCTTTTTAAGAACAGCGTTGGATTCGTGCGCGATCAACGCGGTGCCGTCGATGGGCGTGACGGTTTGCTCCGCTGTTGGGTCTGAACCGAACAGCGTATTCGCTTTGGTGGTTAGTTCGGAGAGTTGGAGAACGCCCGCCTTGTTCGTACTTCGTTCTTGCAGCACCTTGGCCTTGAACTTGTCTTTACTATTGAGAACCCCGCCGAGTGGGCCTGCCAGGGCGGACTCGTGCTTCTTCTTCTGCTCCCAGATTTGTTCCTTTACGGAATCTTCTAGAACCGCCAGTTCGCCAATCTTGCCGCTTGCACCGTTGTCTCCCTGCAGATTCACATTTAGAGCGGCAATCGCCTTTGTCAGCGCGTCGATTTCGTTCTTAGTGTCTTCGATCTTCTTCAAGGTGTCAGCTTGCATTTCCCCAAGAGTGAAGATGCCCTTGATTTCCGTGGACTCACTGAAATTCTTCGTTACGAAATCCCTGTTGTAAACGAGAACCTGCTGTGGTGTGGAGGCACCCCACGTCACGCAGCACTCCGCAAAACGCAGGTCGCTCGGGGTCGCAAGCAGCCTAGATAATGTTGTCTTACCAGAGCCATTTGGCCCATAGAAATAGTTGAACGTGGAAAGGCCGTCCATAACCTCTGGCGTCTCCCCAAATGTCGCGACCTTTGCAATCTGAATCTTCTCGATCATCGTGCTTCTCTTTCGGACGACATATATTTGGGTCCACTACCCGACCACTACCCGATGGAATCTTCCGCTGCGGCCAGCGCCTTGAATCCAAGTCCTTCGATCTCCTGAATCGATTTCCCAGCGATGCCTTGCAGGTCTCCATACATTCCAACCGTTGCGGTCATGACGCGCTCAATCTGCTCAGAACGTTTTGCCCATTGCTTCATGATGGCCTTTCGTTCCTTGTCGAGGTCTTCCTGCATACCTGAAAACGCCTCGACAATAGCCTCGACTCGCTGGCGGAAGCGCGGCCCAGTGAGGTACTGGTAGACCATTTCGGCCTTCGTTTGCTGCCCTTCGTTAATGAGCCGAGCAGTGCTGACTTCCAGCAGCGTGTTTCTCAGTACGGTTGCGACCGGAATCAAAACCCGCGGGTGCGCGACCCATACTCCATCGATCACATCGAAGGTCTCAACGCCCTCGGGAAGAGCATGAGAGATAAGGATAGAGATTTCGGCTTTCGCAGTCCGCTGATCTTCTCGCAGCTTGGCCAGCCAGCCGTTGCTCCAGTTTTTCGTCCTCTTTGACTCCCAGAGGATGGCTCCAGCCACGACGCCCGCCGGGCTGACCACTCGCTGAATGGTGTCACCGCCGAATTCACCCTTTGGAACAGGCTCAATGGTGTCATACGGGAACTTGGCTCGAAGAAGGTTTTCCAGCTCAAGTTCCTGAACCTCGCCCTGGAGCTGCTGCGATCCCTGCTCGGCCTTCCTTTGAAGCTCTTCGATCGTGCGCTGCATGGAAGCAATCTTTTGATCCCTTTCGGCTACCTTCAGCCGCTCCGCCTCCTCCGCTTCTCGCTTGGCTAGGGTGCGTACTTCAGTGAGGTTTTCCTGTACGCGCTTTTCAACAGTCAGATCAAGCTCCCGCTTGGCGTCGTCCAGCTCGCGCTGCTTTTTGAGGAGTTCAACTTGTGCCTTCTGCGCTTCGGCCAGCTTTTGATTATTCGCTGCGAGAACTTCCTTTAGTCCTTCGACTTCACGTTCTCTTTCCTCGATCTCTGAAGCGCTGGCGAGCTTTGCTTTCTTAGCTTCTTCCGCGATGATCCGTGCCCGTTCTGCTTTCACTTGCTCGGCAACCTTGTCCGCAACCTCTTGTTCGAGCTTTCGCTTTGCGTCGGCGACTCTCTTCTCCCCATCGCGGAGCGCTTCTTCGCGTTGCTCGATTTCCTTGTCTTTCTGTGACAGCTTCTTCTCATACTGCCGTCGCGTTGCCTCAAGCAAGGGAGCAGCTAACGACTCGGTGAGTGGAATTTCAGTCTTACACTTTGGGCAGATTATTGTGGGTTCGACAGTTGCGGTCATTTCAGACTCCAGCGAATTCGAAACAGCGTTTCTTCCTTTTGGTCCTTGGTCATGCGCGCCTCAATGTTGGCGATAAGAGCATCTCGGCGAGACTCCACTTCATCCTGGGCGACAAAGAGATCCTTACGTTTCTGGTTGCGGGTGGCTTGCAGCGTCTTGAGTGCGCGCTGGTGAACCAGCTTGTCTGCGAGTGTCGCGGCTGTGGTGGACGCCCGTTTTGTCTCGCGAATCTGCTGGTCGAGGTCTTTAATCTCCTGCTCCAGCCCGAATTTCAGGTCTTCGCTCCATCGGTCAAGCTTTGCAACTTCCTCATCGAGCCAATGGTTATTGCGGAGTCCAATCTCCTCCAAAGTGTGTTCCCGCTGCCTCTTGAGTTCTTCCTCCAGTGCAGGTACTGGCACCGGTAGGACTGGCTCTCTGACCTCCGCCGGGAGATCGAACAGGCGTTTGCACGCTGTGGGGTCGAGTACGGTTCCATCGTCCTGTACTCCGGCAAAGAGAATGTGTTCTTCTGACTCGAACGATTCGACTGTGAATTTAGAGCACACCAGCCATCCCGATTTCCCTGTATAGGGTTCGAGGACCGAAAGACGCTTCCCGCTCCTGGACAGATCGAAGCGAAGTTCTACTGCCGGGGTATCGAGGCGAAGGCATTTATCGAGCACGCGCCGTGCCAGCGGGTGGCCAATGCGGTAGGTGTTCGCGTCTTCGACATTTCGACCCATCCGATATGGACCTGGGTGAATGGAATCTTCTGGAAAAGGATTCCGTTCCAGTACGAAGCTGTATCCCGTGCCGTCAAAGCGTGCGTATGGCTGAAGGAAGAAACGGGTCGTCTTCCAAAGTAATTCTTCAAACCGATTGCGCGAATTACCCGCTTCGATTCTGACTTTTTCGATGACTTCCTGGTCGAAGTTGTTGAGCAGTTGTTCCTGCGCAAGAGTACGAGCTTCGGCGACTTCCGATTCCAACTCCTTCTGGAGAGCGTCGAACTCAAACTCGATTTGCTCTGGAGTCCGACATTGTTGATAAATCGAGACGATGCGTTTCTCAAAGTCCATGCCGGATTGGATCGCGCCTAGAACTTCATCGGAGGCTCCAAAGACGCCGTCGAAAAGTCTGAACTTCTGGTCTAGGATTTGGTAGATGCGCACATCGGCTGCGTTTGCGCGATTCAGGAAGTTGACAACCACAACGTCGTACTTCTGGCCGTAGCGATGACAGCGGCCAATTCGCTGTTCAATGCGCTGCGGATTCCAGGGCATGTCGTAGTTCACTACCAGATTGCAGAACTGAAGATTGATACCCTCGGCAGCCGCTTCCGTGGCAATCATAATGCTGGCTTCGTCACGGAAGTATTCGACGATGGCAGCACGCTTGTCCGCCGTTGGGGAGCCGGTAACGCGGTCGGTTCCCTTATGTTTGTTTAGCCAGTTTCGGTATATCTCGGCACTTTTAGGGTCGCTGTTCGTCCCATTGAAGAGAACAACCTTGCCGGCGAACTCCGACCCTTCAAGGAGTCGAAGTAGGTATTCCTGGGTGCGTCGCGATTCGGTAAAGATGATTGCCTTCTGTTGCAACGCCCCGTTTTGATGTTCCTCACGAGCTCGGTTCGCAGCCTCGAAACCCTTACGGAGCGCGCTCAGCAGCACCTCGCCTTTCGAGTTTTTCTGGATGCTTTTTGCCAATTCATGAAATTGACGCAGCTTTTCTCTTTCAGCGAGAAGCTCTTCCCGTTGCTCCGGTGAAAGTTGCTGAACAGAGCTGGCTTGGGCTGCATCTTCATCGGGCTCATCTTCGAGCCATTCATCTTCGATCTCAAGCAATGATTCGAAGTTGTCGCCCAGGTCTTCCGATGGTGGCGCGTCGAGTGCTGCCTGGGCATGTTCAACAGCCTCCAGCTTATTAGCAAGACCGAGTAAAGTATCCGAGATCGCGTAGGTCGAAGATGCCAGCAATTTGCGCAGAATGAGCGTCATCAACTGCCGCTGGCTGGCTGGTAGGGCATAGAGACGCGGCGATTGCAGGTACTCTGACACTACCGTGTACAGCTTCTGTTCATCGTCGGTCGGAACGAATTCCTGAACCAGGGCGTGCCGGTTCGTGTAGCTAATGTACGGAAGGACCTGTCGACGGAGAGTTCGCTGGCAAATAGGGCGAATGCGTTCTTGAAGCGCCCGATACTCATCGGGTGAGTTCATCCGTGAGAATTGGCTTCGGAAGCTTCTTAAATCCCCAAAGGTGTACTCGTCAATGATGCTGACCAAGCCATATAGCTCCAGAAGCGAATTCTGAAGAGGGGTTGCTGTCAGTAGAGTGATTGGCCTGGCTGCAATTGCCGCCTTGATGGCATTCGCGATCTTGTTGCTTGCCTTGTACACATTGCGGAGCCGATGCGCCTCGTCAATGACTACGAGGTCCCACGGCGTCTGCCTTAAATAGACATCCTTGGTTCGGGCGAACTGATATGAGCATAGGACGACCTTCGGTTGGGCAAACGGATTTAGGTTTCCTCGTTTGATTTCCTCGTTGAAGGTCTTCGTTTCGAGAATGGCAGATGGCAAAAAGAACTTGTCGGCAAGCTCTTGTGCCCACTGCTTACGCAGATTCGCTGGGCAGATTACAAGGAGATGACGGCGGCGCTCGGCCCAACGCTGTGAAAGCAGGATACCGGCTTCAATGGTCTTGCCCAGGCCAACTTCATCCGCAAGGATAGCGCCTCGGGAGAGAGGAGACCGGAACGCAAAAAGTGCGGCTTCCACCTGATGTGGATTCAAGTCAACTTGGGCATCCGCTAGAGCCAAAGTCAGACTATCAACTGACGCAGAGCTGGACCTTTTGGTCAGCTCGTGGGCAAAATACCGCGCATGATAGGGCGTCAGTTCCATAATTGCGACACACTGGGTGAATTATTTGCGAGACTTTCTGGCTGATGTCGATCAACCGCATCAGGTTAGCAGATGTTAGCGTGACGAGTTAATGCTTATGACATCTGTGGTTTTATCGCAAGGGTTCAGTCCCTTCGCTGAGGATGTTCAGGTATCGACGATAGACGAAGAGGCGATGCCGCTCGCGGCCAGTGGTCTCTTCGAGTATGCCAAGATCCATCATGTGTCCCAGCGACTTAGCGACCGTTGGAGCGGAGATGCCAATCCGCTTTGCCGTTGATGGGATTGCGATGATCGGGTTTCGCTGCATGTGCTGGAAGACGCGCAGCACGGAAGCAGCGGGTCTGCCGAGCGTCTCGATCTTTTTCTGATCGCGGTTGAACAGGTCCAGAATCTGGCGCGCCGCGTTGGCTGCTTGGTCGGCGGTGTCACGTACTCCAACAAGAAAGAAATCAAGCCAGGTTTCCCAATCGCCTTTGGCGCGTACCCAGTCCAGCAATTCGTAGTACGCCGCCCGATTGGTTTTGAAGTACAGACTGAGATAGAGGATCGGCTCACGTAGCGCGCCCTCAGCACAAAGCAGAAACGTAATCAGGAGCCGTCCAAGCCTTCCATTGCCGTCGAGAAACGGGTGAATGGTCTCAAACTGCACATGTACAAGGCCCGCTCGAATGAGCAGGGGCAAGCCCGTGTGCTCATCATGTAAGAATAGTTCGAACTGGCTGAGACACTCCTCCAGAAGTTCCGGAGGCGGCGGCACGAAGGCCGCATTCCCTGGGCGGCTGCCGCCGATCCAATTTTGGCTGCGGCGAAACTCGCCTGGCTGCTTGCCGCTTCCTCTCCCTTTGGAGAGCAGAACCTCGTGAATTTCCCGAATCAACCGCAGACTCAGTGGGAAGCCGGAACGGATTCGCTCCAAGCCATGATTCATGGCTGCGACGTAGTTGGAGACCTCCTGCACATCCTCGACGGGGACTCCCGGCGCCTCATCGTTCTCGTAGAGCAGAAGGTCCGAGAGGGACGATTGGGTGCCTTCGATCTGAGACGAGAGCACTGCCTCCTTGCGGACGTATGTATAAAGGAGCAGCGAAAGATCAGGCAGGAGCGAGGCTAGACCGTCGAGCCTGCCGATGGCCTGATTCGCCTGTTCCAGAAGTATCTGAAACCGCGCCAAATCCACCGGCGGCAAAGGCGGCAACGGTGGCGGCACGAAAGCTCGAACAGTCTCGCCCTCAAACTGCTTGAGGATATAGCGGCCTAGTCGGGCGGACGGATCTTTCTCTGGCACGGGATCCTTTCGTTAATTTTCGAGTAACGAAAGAATAGACCATCATCCTTTTGCTGGCAAACGCATAGCAAATAGATATGCATTACCAGCAGTTCGGCGGGGCCGCCAGATGCTTAGACTGCCAAACCCAGCCCGGACACCAAATGGTTGATTAACTGAGGTTTGGCGCTGATTTTCTGCGTCGTTTCGAGGGCCGAACTCTTCCCGCGCGATCTGGAGACGAGTTCTCCCAGGCGCTCCACGCTGTTGGTGTAGAGGGTGGCATCCTGCGAACCCCTCGATATTGATACATAGGCAAAGCGATCACTGACGAGTTCTGGGTGAATTCCGGTATCGACGTGGACGAGCACTCGATCTGCGGTCAGTCCCTGGGCACTATGCGATGTGACGGCATAGCCGTGGTCGAGGTGCCGCATTTGATTGCGATTAAGCGAGACCTTTCTGCCGCTATCGAGTTGGATGCTGGCATGGCCTTCCGGCGAGAGCGTCTCAACGGTGCCTTGCTCTCGATTGGCGATTCGCAAGTCTTTCATGGGAGCGGTGAACTGAATCCGCTCCCCAATCGCCAACTGGATCGTGATTGGCTTGTAGGTGTCCACTCCTTTGAGGCGTGACGGGTCGTAGGAGACTTCCAGGCCATCGGGTCGGCAGACTGTGATCTGGTGCTGTTCCGGCTGAACCTTGACCACTTCGGCATAGGTGCCAGCGGCCAGACTGTGCTTGCCGCTGCCTCTACGGTAGCGGAGCACGTCCCCGACTTCATACTGCGAGGCCCAGGCACGGTCGGCTCCCGTCACCTCTGACCTGGGCACGAGAACCGAGACGGATTGGTCGCTGCGGCGCAGTAGCCCACGCTGCTGAAGCTCCGCGCGTACGGCCTCGTTTATCTGGCGGCGTGAGGCATTATCTGGGGAAACAATCAATGTTCCCGTGGGCGCGTCGGCATAGCTTCGAGCAATCTCCCGAATACGTTCATGCTTGTTGGGAACTTCGCGAATGCGGCCCTGCTCCTGAAGGAGAGCAAGGCCGGTTTCAGTGTCCCCCTGCGCGAGATATTCGACCGCTTTCCGTAGTTCCGGTTCGTTTTGACGGATGATCTGGTCCAAGTGCGCCGTCCGCATTCCGGCTTGCTGGAGCTGCTCGAAGGGCTTGCCAGCCTCAACCGCTTGATGCTGGCGCGTATCCCCGATTAGCAGGACACGATCCTCATCCCCGATACGTCGGAGAAAGTCGCGCATCTGCCGGGTTGAACTAAGCGAGGACTCGTCAAGGAAATAAAGATGGCGCTCGTGACCGGCACCCGGTCGGGTGCGGGCGAGAAAACCTTGCAGCGTGTCGGCTGGAATTCCGGCCTCGCGGAGTTGGTTGGCGGCACGCGAAGTGGGCGCGAAGCCTTCTACGGAATACCCGGCAGCCTCCGCGCCTCGGTGAATCACCGACAGTGCCGTCGTCTTTCCCGTGCCGGCGGTTCCTTGCAGTCCCTGAATCTGGTCGCGGGAGAGCAGTACCTCTTCGACTACCCGACGTTGTGCGGCGTTCAGGTGCGCATTCGCCTCGGTAATGTGGACGACCTGCTGGATGGAGGCGATCTGCTTGTGCTGATTGTGCCCTTCGAGCACCCGTGCAATCACTTCTTTTTCGGCGCGAATCATTTCCTCGGTCGTGAACTGACGGGCACTGGCATGAGCCTTCCGCGATGCAATCTGGAATTCACCGCTGGCCATTCGCTCATCGAGCGCGGAGCGAATTTCGGTGAGTGTCAGCTCGCCCATGCCACGCCGTAGTGCATCCCGGTAGAGGCGGCGTTCATCGACCACCGCCTCCCGCTCGAAGTTTCGATCGCGGGCGTAGTTCACCGCCTGATGTGGCGATTGCCGCTCTGGCTGATGCTCACGTTCTGGTTTCAAAGCTCGTTGTTGAGCTTCTTCGACAACCCGGTCGGCCTGATGGCCAAACTCAGCGGCCAGCTTGCGATGGGCGGCCACGGCTTCGCCGACGGAAACGGCCTTCTTGCTGTCGCGTGTCGAATGCGCGGCAATCTGCGCGGCCTCATGCCCCTCAAAGCCGCTTCGTTCCAGATAAGCGCGAATCTGCTGACTGCGCGGACTGGAGGCATCGAGATACTCCTGCGAGTACCCCTTGATTTCTGGAGCCCCACTTCGCCCAGGTGCAATCTCGTACCCAAGGGAGCGGAGCCGGTACGTGAGTTCTGATTGGTAGACCGCCGTGGCGAACTGTTGAGACTCAAACAAGGCCCGCTCCTGCAGGGCGCGCGTCTGACCATTCTCACGCTCCGTGACGTTGAAGATTACGGCGTGTGTATGAAGCTGAGGAGCCGCGTAGCCATCCACGGGACGGGCGGTGTCATGCTCAAACTTGGCGACTGCGAATGCTCCTGTAGTTTCTGCCGGACGGTTCCCGCCCAGCCGCGCCTGAGTGTAGCGCTCCAACTCGGTCAGAGCAGAATCCACCGCTGCACGATGGGCCTCGCGCACCCGGTCATCTCCACCCACGAGCGCGGTCAAGGATACGGATTTTGGAGCAGAAAATGTAGCGTCCCAGCCGGCCCGGTGTTCGACAGGAGCGACCGTCGAGCCGTCGCTCCGCTCGTACTCCTGCACGACACGGTGGCGCACCAGTTGCTCTCCCGTGAGAGGATGCTGGCCCTCCGCGAGTCGGGCAAAATGCTCCTCGCTCACTGGCCCGAAAAGCCTAAGCCGTTCTGCCAGCCGACCGTGCCACTCGCCAATGACAGCGCCATCCTGCTTCCAATAGTTCTGCTCTGCCGAGACGAATTCTTTGGCGTGATAGGTTTGCGCCTGTGAAGAGGAGAGTGCTTTGGAGATGGTGAGCATGGTCAATCACCCATAGAGTGCGTGGACGGAGAAAGCTCCTGCGACTCCTCAGT
>JAJZKY010000916.1 GCA_021803885.1 Planctomycetota bacterium | reverse complement strand
ATCACCCGCGCATCCAAAGCCGCTTCACTGATTACTGCCATAGATCTACTTCTCCAGGGATTTGAAAGTACGTCTACGTTGCTGCAAGTTTCGTGCAGCCAATCGTAGACTAACAACCGCGTCTGCAAGCCCGGCATAACCTTGAGACTGACTGGCCCATGGGTTCGAGATGGAATATCAATCTCAAGCTAAAAGTGCCGTAGTCGGGCGCAAACGCTTTACCGGCATTTTATCAGCGGTTCAAGCTAGAGGTTGTATAGAACCGCTCAAATTTACTGCGTGGGCAATAAAAAGTGCGCACAGCATGCTCAAACTTTTGACGCGAGATTGGTTGGACAGCACCATGTACATCGCCATGTCTGGCAGGTTTCGCTGGCTTCCATTCCAGTCGATCATGGAGGCTGCTATGGTGGGCAGGCATTCGTCGGAACCGCTGGCGTCGGAGTCTTCAAAGTTTTGCTGCAAGGTGCGCGGGTGATAGGGTCGCAAAGGTTGCTGTAGTAACCTCCAACCCATTGCGTTTGAGGATGAATCGCTCGTGTTGCTTAATGAAGTCTTGCCCACACTGGCCGCGGGATTTTCCTCCCTTCCATCGCCCCGATCTGCCCCGTTGGATCACGCTGCCATGCTACAGGTGCTGGAGCAAGCTGCGGCCCGGCTACACAAGAATTACCCGTATTTTCATCCGCTTTACGCCGGTCAGATGCTCAAGCCACCGCATCCGGTGGCCCGGGCTGCCTACGCTCTGGCTACATGGCTCAATCCCAACAACCATGCCCTCGACGGTGGCCGCGCCAGCTCGCAAATGGAAATCGAAGCTGTCCGCGAACTCGCCACCATGTTTGGTTGGACGACGCATCTAGGCCATCTCACCAGTGGCGGGACCTTTGCCAACCTGGAAGCGCTTTGGGTTGCGGGACAGATCGCTCCCGGCAAAACCATCCTGGCTTCCTCCCAGGCGCACTATACGCATCACCGCATCAGCGGCGTTCTCCAACTCTCATTTGACGCGGTTGCTACAGATACTCGTGGCAGAATGTCCCTCGAAGCGCTCGAAGCCAGGCTCCAGCAGGACGATGTCGGCACCGTAGTTGTAACCTTGGGCACCACGGCTTTGGGAGCTGTTGATCCGCTCCCGCAAATCCTCTCGCTGCGCCAGAGATACGGTTTCCGCATTCATGTCGATGCGGCCTATGGCGGCTACTTCACTCTCGCCTCGAATTTAGGAGCAGAGGCTGAGGCCGCCTACGCAGAACTGCCACAAGTTGACTCCATCGTGATTGATCCGCACAAGCACGGACTACAGCCCTATGGCTGCGGCTGCGTTTTGTTTCAGGACCCATCCGTCGGGCGTTTCTATAAGCATGATTCTCCATACACCTACTTCACTTCGGATGAGCTGCATCTCGGCGAGATCACTCTGGAGTGCTCCCGCTCCGGGGCCTCCGCCGTAGCTCTCTGGGCCACGCAACGCCTGCTGCCGCTGCAACGAGGCGGAGAGTTCGCAACCATGCTGGAAGCCTGCCGTTCTGCGGCACTCGAACTCTACCGTCGCCTTCACGCTTCGCCGATATTTCTGGCGTCCGTTGAGCCGCAGCTTGACATCGTGAACTGGGCCGTGGCCGGAGATACCGTGGAAGAGAGTTCAGCTCGCGCTCGCGCGGTCTTCAACGCAGCCGCACGAAAAGATTTGCATCTCGCATTGGTGAAACTGCCGCGCGAATTTTTCCCGCCAAAGACGTGGCCCCAGTTCAATCTGTCAGCGGAGAATACTCCCTACGTCACCTGCCTCCGCTCCGTGCTAATGAAGCCCGAGCATCTGGCGTGGCTCGATGACATCTGGGAACGTATTCAATATGCTGGAGAGGAAAGTTTTCAACCATGAGTGCCAGCGAACATCTCGTTGTGCTCGAGAACTCTCTGCTGCGCATCGAAATTCTACCTGCGCTGGGAGGAAAAATAGCCTCAATTCAGGTCAAGCGCAATCGGTTGGAGTTGCTCCAACAACCTCTGCGTCCTTACCATCCGCGCACGTTGCAGCAAAGCTTTGAAGACTCCGATGCCAGCGGTTCCGACGAATGCCTGCCAACCATAGCAGCCTGCGCGATCGACTGGAATGGGCAGCGGAGAAACCTGCCAGACCACGGCGATGTCTGGCGCCTGCCTTGCGATGCGACAATATCGGAGAACACGATAGCCATCAAAGTAAATTTGTTTTCTCTTCCACTCTGTTTGGAGCGTGAGATCTATCTTCGAGACAATTCGCTTCATATTTGTTATCGCATCTCCAATATCGGTACCCTTCCTGTGCCGTTCCTCTGGTCCGCACATTCGCTGTTCGCTGTAGATGCCGGAGATAGTATCGTTCTCCCCCGAGATATTTCCGAGATGATGGTGGAATCCTCTTCGGGGAATCGTTTAGGCCCAGCCGGATCCCGTATTTCCTGGCCCCATACCATCAGTACACACGATCATCCGTTGGATTTAAGCCGTGTACTGGGCCCCAAAGCTGCCGTTGGGGATAAATTATTCGCTGGTTTTGCGGATCAGCC
>JAJZKY010000057.1 GCA_021803885.1 Planctomycetota bacterium | reverse complement strand
CCTTGAGCTGGTCCAGTTGGTCCTTCGTGAGGCGAAGTTGCTGTTTCTTCGCGTCTACCCGCTCTATCGCCAGGAGATAACGGACCGCGCGGCGGAGCGTCTCGATCTGCTTCTTGTCGGGAATCGCCAGCCCAAGACCATTTCGGTAGCGCCTAAGCCGGTTTCCGTACTTCGAGAGATACTCCTTGGCCTGACGCTCCTGGTCCGCCGTGGTCTCCCCCGCGAATTCCAGGGGGAGGTAGGCAATCAGGAAACGCGGGTCCTCATCGGGAATGTCTTGGCTCTTCACCGGCCACACCACGGCCGTGTGGTGTCCCGCAAGTCGAGCATCGAGCATCTCCTCAATCTTGTCTCGAACGGGCCCGCACCCTTTGGCCTGGGCTTCCTCGCGGGAGACGGTCTGTTCCGCGTCCTCAATCAGCTTCGTGACATTGGGATCCTTCTTGAAGCAGTAGCGAACGCCGTCGTAGTGCAGGTAGAGGCAGGCGTTGCGGAGCTCCGACAGCACCGCCGTGGCCGTGATGTTGTCCAAGTCAGGACCGACGCACGCCGCAAGGAGCTCGCTCTCCGTCACGCCGGGAGGGAGGGTTTCGGCTTCGCCCAATCCCTCGCGCCGGAGTCCGCCGAACGAGTACAGAAGAATGGCCGTAGCGATCCGGGTTGCCGGCTTGACGCTTGCCAGCGCAGGCGTCTCGCGCGCCATTCGCTCATCGATGCGCTTCGCCCGCGAGTTCGGCCCGTCGATGTCTGCCGTGATCACCGGGTCATAGTCATTCTGGACGCCGAGCTCCTTGAGCATCTTGACCCGGACATCCACGTCCTTGAGAGGCACGTCCCCAGGACCGAGGAGAGGCTGGGCTCCGCCGTTTCTCTTGAGAGAGTGCATGCAGGAGGCCAGAAACCGAAGGGCGCCCCGCGTCCGTTGAAAGGCGTCAACGGCCGTCCAACGTTCCCGCATGATATCGATGAGGGCCGGGTGGAAAGGGTAGGCCGCGCGCATCCGGTCTCGGAGCAGCCGCCCCTCTTCCTCCGCTTGCAGGCGCTCGGCGGCCGTTTCCGCGTGGGCCCTCTGCATCCCGGTCACGACTTCCTGATACGCTGTCGCGACTTCCGTGGCGATGGCGGTGTCAGGCGGAGCGCCGAGAAGGCGACGTTGCAGGATGGGAAGGATTTCATCGCCAGTAACCGGCTCCCGAAGCTGATCGACCCGTGCGGCCAGCTTGTCGATCTCTGCGAGCAGCGCGACGTTCCCCAGGGCCTCCCGGGCGCTCCACGTGAGCGAATAGACGAGTACAGCGTTCGTGCTTTCCGACACCTCGACCGTGAGATTCTGGAAGAAGTCCTTGGCCTGCCGTTGGAGCGTCGAGTCGAGGACAGCCACGGCAGCCGCACGTTCCATGTACTTCAGCACCTCATCGAGGAGGAAGAGGACCGGACGTCCGCCTGCCCCCCTGGTGAGGACATCACGGATCACGTCCCCGCCCGGAGCGACGCGATCCTGGTCATGCTGCGCCACAATGGGGAACGCCCTCTCGGGATCGATCTGCCAGGCGAGCCAGCCCCACATGGTCCGGATCGTCCGGCCGCCTTCGAGTTCCTTTCCGTTGCAGGCGTCGAACTTCTCCCCGTCGAACACGGCCACCGCCACGTTCTTCGGCCGGGCAAATCTCTTCGCTTCGGGAATGCTGTCCAGGGCCTCGCGCTTCCGTGCGGCGTGGAGGAGGGACGCCAGGGTGTGCGACTTTCCACCTCCGAACGGCGTGCGGAGCTTGAGCACGCGGTTGTAGCCCGACTTCCCGGCGAGCGACGCCAAGACTTCATCAAGGAGTTTCTGGAGATCGGAGGTCAAGTAGGTCGCCCGGAAGAAGGCTTCCGGGTCCCGGTTCACGACCGGCACGTTGGAGTCGCCCGCCGCGATGGCTCCCAGGTCGATGGCGAAGACGGCCTCGGTGAGCGCCCCCGCTTCGACATCGGGGTGCAGCTTCACGAGGTCGGTCCAGGGACGGAGGGCTCGCGTGCTCATCAACGGGTCTCCTTGCAGCTCATTTGCGGTGCGTCTTTCAGCTCACTTATGCGTTTTCGCCTTGTTTGCCGCCATCTTTTCGGCTCACCTTTCGGCTCATGATCAGAGCCGAAAGCTCGTAGCGGACAGCGCGTCCGCTCCCGCGGGTTTCCAAGATCCCGCTCCTCACCAGCGCGCTCAGATCGCGCTTGGCTGTGGCCGCCGGCACTCCCATCGCCGCCTCGTACTCCTTTCGGGTGATCTGGCCATGCTTCTCGACGTACTGCACGCCCTTCCACTGCCGTTCGCTCAGTTTCAGCCCCTCCAGACACTCTTCAAGAGAGACGGGCTTTCGAAATCGCACCAGAAAGCTGCTTGCCCGCGATTCGAACTGCGGCTCCGGGATGTCTGACTGCCGGCATTCCTCGATCATGCGCCCTGTGCCTGTTCCAAACTGCTCGATGTAGCGGATCAGGAAAAACACGCGCGCCACCAGTTTGTTGCGCGGCTTCGACTCGTGATTTCGGCGGAGATCTTCTACGGTCAGCCCAGCCGGGAGCGCGCCCGGATTCCAAACCTCGAGACCGTGGTCGAAAATCCGCACCTGCACATTGCCGCTATCGGCATAGTCACGGTGACACACCGCATTGATGATCGCCTCACGTACCGCATCCAGCGGATACTCCCATCGTTCGGTACGCTCCAATTTCCCTTCGATCTCCACCGCCATGCTGGTGTTGCGCCGCACGAAAGCCATGGCTTCTTCGACCTGATCGATCACCGTTCCCTCGATGACCTTCATATCCAGGAAATGCACGGTGTCGTCACCCTTGAAGCACGCACACCGCAAGACAGACTGCGCCAATAAGCGCGCCGGATCCTTTCCAAAGAGCAACAGGGCCGCGACGGTGATCTTGCCATCTCGAACCAGATTCAGTTGACGCAGCACCTGCTCGACAGGCATGTCTGCGCTGGTATTCAGGCGCCGCTCGCTTCGGGCGCGGTCCCAAAAACTCCGGACCTTCTCGGCGCTGATGTCCTGGAGCGAAGCCTCGGGCAATGCCGTCTCGTCCCACGTGACGCCCCGAGTCGTCAGATACAGTTCGGCCGCTTCGTTTGGCGACAGCACCTGGTTTGTCCTACCGGAACGACGGCAGGGTTTGCCGAAGGCGTAAACCGGCTTGGTCGGATGCTCCGATACCTCCAGCGTTATCACGGTCTTCTCCTCATTTACGACCGTGGCAACGGTTGGCACAATCTTCGGACTGGTATTCTGAGCGATCTTGTTCGCAAGGTCTTCCAGCGTGCCTTTGCCGAGTTGAACGCCGACAATCCGGCCATCATCCGCGACGCCGATGTAGAGACGGCCGCCTTTGGCTGTCGCGAAGGCGGCGCAGGTCTCCACAATCTCCTTCCACTCGCCAATTGAATGCTTGAGTTCTACGGTCTCGCTCTCGGCGGGGATGGTGCCACGTTGCCGCACGGCGTGATTCATGCGCCGCCTCTCCACTTGCCGGGTGCATGACGACCTCTCCCGACGATGGCTACAAACCGGATCGCGGACACAGACTCTCTCCGCACCTCGGATTCGACGTTCAAGTGCAGCTTCAGGAGGGCGATCCAGGAACGGAGGGCTCGGGTGGTCATGGGTTCGGCTCCTCTGCAGGCATAATCTCAAGAATCTTGCTGAAGAGCGCCTTCGCCATACCTCGCGTGCTTTGTGGTAACTCTGACGCGTTGGGCATGCGGGACAAGTCTGACCGAATTACCTTGGCAACCGAGCCCTTGTTGAACGTGATCCCACTGCTCTTCAGTGCGCGCTCCACACGCTTACCAAGCTGATCGTTGCCGGTTAGATGCAGGTTCTGTACGCCTGCAGCGCTTAGTTGCTTTGCATATGCCTGCTTCACTCTTTCGACGTACCAGTCCTCCGGGAACAGGTCTTCGATTGCGAATTCCTGTCCCGTTTTGCCAAGGCACTCGCCCAGACTGAGAACATGCGCGGGGTTTGAGTGGTATCGGGTCAGCCACCTCCTCACGAGCTTGTCCTTCGCGTCATCACCGGCCTTGTCCGAGTCCAGAAGGACAGCGACCTTCAGCTTCTGGCCAATCATGAACGTTGCGATATATCCCGCCTCGGCAGCCCCTCCGGCCGGAGTGATGAGAATGTCGTCAGGAAGACACGCCTCTCCGGATCGTTTCAGAAGGCCGGACAGCTCAGATAGGACCCAGAAATCATCTACACCCTCGACGACTAGATTTCGTTCTGCCACGAGGTAGCTCGTGCTCCCGCTCATGCCTAAAGCTGCCTGAAGCACAAATTTCCCTTCTGGCTGACTTTGCGTGAGGTCGTCGGTTACGGTAACACCTCCACCCGGCATCTCGCTCATTACGCGAATGCGTTCAGGTTTTCGCAGGTCGATCATGAAGGGGAGATGGGTCGTGTAGATCAGCGTGTTCTCCTTCGCGTATTCCTCAAGGCGGCTCAAAAGATCCTTTTGGGCATCTGGATGGAGGTGCAGGCCGGGCTCGTCAAGCAGAATGACACAACCCTTGAAGGTTCCCTTGCTTTCGTACATGAACATAAGGTCGAAGGAGAAGAACCACTGGAACCCTTTGGATCGTTCCTCGAGGCGAATGAGTGACGGGTCCTGCTCGTCCTTGACGAAGGTGTAAAACAGCTGGCCATCGGCGCGAAACTGGACTTCGTAACGGCGCTGCTTCCAGCGGTCTGCGATTTCGCTCGTTAGCGTTACGGAAGCATCGTTGAGGTCATGTTGCCGCTGCTCACGATCAGGCTGCTGCCCTTTCGTGACTTCGGATTCAAGGTCCAAGCCCGAGAGCTCCATGATGGTGAGGAGGGTCTTATCTTCCTCGGTTAGCTGATGGCGGTCCTTGCGCTGCTTTACATGATCGAGCTGTGCGCTTCCGCGGAAGGATCGGTAGTCCGACATGTAGATGAAGGTTGGCAGGCGGCTGATGACATACTCGTGCGCCTTTTTTTGGATTGAGGGGGTCGCCAACAGCGTCCTGGCAATCTCTTGGAGCTTCGCCTGGTACTGGCCAAGGTACTCTTGCTCGTGTTGACGCTGGAGGTTCTGTCCCGCAGGACTCATCGCCTGCTGCAGCAGTGGGACTTGCGTCGAGCTAATCTGCTGTAGTTCGGTGAACCTCCCTTCGTGAGCCAGACGGCGAGCCTCGTCACCAAGCGCTCGCGCCTTTTCCTTGAAGCCGTCACCAATGGGCTCCTTAAGGGCTGGCAGCGCAGACAACACCTGATCCACGTCATTCGGGTGGAGCTTGTCGGGGAACAGCGACGAAGGGAAGAGGACCTCGAAGCGGCCCGCGTAATCCTTGGTAATCTCGAGTTCAGCAACCGAGTCAATGGCTTGGTCTGTGATTCTCCCGAGCTCGGTCTTTTCTTCTGGAGACAATTCAAATTTCGCCGAACACACAACCCGAGCATCATTCCGTTCTGTGCGATGACCCCTGGGCCATTCGCTGTCCATGTTGTATGGATCAGGTCGGAACGGATTGAACTTGTGAAGCGCACGCAGCAGGGTCGTTTTGCCAGCTTCGTTTTTGCCGACCACAACGGTCAGGGGCGCAACCTCGACCCAGCCTGAATCGAGGATGCAGCGGTACATCTGAACCCGAAATGCCGTGAGTTTCACTTGTGGGCTCCCCCCATTTCGAAGAGCGTACCTTCGTCCGCTGCGAGCCGATGGTCAATGATCGCGCGCCAGTTGGCAACTAGCTTTTTCAGGGCCGCCTGTTCAGCAGCCGTCGTGACCACGGTGTGTTCCAGCCCGTTGTCCTTCTTACCAGAAAGGGCGGTGCCGGCCAAGGCCTGGGCCACCAAGCGCAGGCGCTCGCGGTCGGGTCGGGCATCGTCGAGGAACTTGTTGAGCGCACGCGGCTGGTTCTCCACGAGCCACAGGATACGGTGAAGCGCGTCGATGAGGGGTGGGGGTGCGCCGCCGTCCTCCGGGAGCCCCAGCTTCTCGTCTTCGCCCCGCTCCGTGAAGTCCCGCAACCGGTACTTTCCCTTCTTCTTCTCGATCAGGGCGTGGCGCCCGGTCGAGAGACCCTTCTGACCGTCAAGCTCGACGTTCTGCCCGTAAGTGAAGACGATGGCCTCGCCGGCCTCAATCTCTGCCGCCTTGTAGGCATACCGCCAGAGCACGTAGAACCGGCTCGGGCCGTCCACGGCGGCCACGCCGCTGTCCGCGATACCGAAGATTTTCTCGAGGAGCGTCTCGAGAACCACGCTTTCTACTTCGGCGAGGAACTTCTCGGACAGGACCTCCTCGCCGTTCGCGTACTCGACGTGGGCGAAGCGGGTGTAGGCGCGAAGTCCCGCACCCACGGCCGCGATTACGAGGTCCGCGCCTGTGATCCCCATCTTCCAGAGCGAGTCAACGCGCTCGCGAACGATTGTTGCTAACTCGGGTCGAACTTCCTCTTCGTAGGAGCCAGTCTTGGTTCCCTCCCGCTTGCGCGCAACGAGGAAGATGCTTGAGGCGAGGGCGGCCGAGTCCATCCCGCGAAGCCGCGATCCCATCTCGGTGTCCAAAGGCCACGCCTCCGTCACGGTGAATCCGGCCTGCCGGAGCGCATCCACGAGCGTGGACCATCCGAGCGTGGTCTTGTGCGCATAGACCACGACCATCTGCCCGCCTGGCTTAAGCACGCGGTTGGCTTCGGCAAAGGACCGTGCCATCATTTGCTCGTAGGCGGCACGAGCTTTTTCTTTGCTGCCGCCGTGGCGGACAGCATCCGCGATCGCTTCCTGCTTTTTGGGCGTAACTTCTGTGGCAAAGTGCTCCGGGTAGAGATGACCGACGGTACGTTTGAGCCAGACGTAGAAGAAATCCGAGATGTCTGCGTAGGGGATATTGTCATAGTAAGGCGGGTCCGTGATGATAGCGTCGAAAGAGCCCTCGGACCATGGCAGCACCGTAGCCGACCCCCGGATGACAGTGGAAGGGAGACCGGAACCCGTCAGTGCTTCCGCTACACCGACAATCCAGTCAAGTGCACCTTTGGGTGATCCAGATGAATCTGCAAAAGGTGCGAGTTCTACAAAGTCCCACACCATGGGCAGAGCCTGTCTGCCGAAAGTGTTTCCGAGTTTTTGCCCTGTATTATGCCAGTGACAAAGTGCAGAGTTGTAGTCCGCCAGCCTATCGACGAATATGCCTAGATATGTCCCCACCGCTTTCGCGCGCTCGACGTCGAGGCCAGCGTTCCGCATTGCCTCCTGCGCCTCTCGCACCGTCGCGGCGAAGGTGAGCAGGCAGAGCATCTGACGGGGTGTGAAGAGATCTTTCCAGGTCCGTAGACCGTAGGGTCGCACTGTGATTCCAAGCGAGTTGTCACGGCAATCTGGCGGAAGGCTCGCAATGGGCTCACATGGTACAGTTAGCTTGGTTCGTCGGCAAAGTGTCTCGATGCGTTGGCGGATCGCTGTGTCATCCGGCCAAAACTCGGCACAGTCATCGGCCGAAAGGTAAATCTTGCCAGGCTGCTCAGGGCGAAGACAGACGATGGCCATCATCTGCTTGCCCATTCGCCCTTGCCAGCCTTCCCCCTTCACGTAGTCAAGGTCCGCCACCGTCCCGCAGACAGGGCAAGTCGCATTACCCCCCTTCGAGAAGCCGGCAGGGTCGAAGCCGAGGTCCTTTTCCTTGCGGCTCTCGACCACTTCGAAGTGCACGCGCTTCTCCTTCCTGGACACCACCATACGCAGCGCAACGTAACGATCCTTCTTCTTGCAGAGCCAAGTTTGCCGTACGAGCGGCACCGTCGCTCCGCAGGTGGGGTTCTTGCAACGTATTGTCTGTGTCCAAAGGTAGGCGACGGGTACGAGATGGCTGAGCGAGACAGCTTCCTTCGATTGCCACAGGTCTGTTTGCCGTAGTCCCTTCGTGTCCTTTGACTTTGGATCGGGAATCAGCGGATACAAATCCCCGATATCCGCCTCGACCTTCTTCAGCACCCAGTTGCCCCAGTAGCGCACCTCCTCCGCCAATCCGCCCCAGGTCGTGTCGCCCCTCACATTCTTCGATCCTGTCATGCCCCGTGCGTTAGGGTCGGGCTTGCCGTACACCTGCGGATAGAGGAGAGTGCAGAGCTCGATGATGTGAGCAACGGGATTGAGATCCAGCGCATAGGCCTCACAGCCGAGCCTCAGGGCCTCAAGAGGTATCGCCCCACCGCCGGCGAACATGTCCAGCACCTTTGGCCTCGGCGCACGGCCCTCGACGATGTCTTCTACGGTGACGCGTTTCCCCGCCTCCTTCGTCAGGCGCTCCGCGTGGGCCTGGAGGATGTGCTTCTGCGCTTCCGCAATGGCCTGCAGTGAACCAGGATACTGGCAGAGCCACTGGACGAACTTCGCCGCGTTGGCCCGAGTCAGACTGTCCCGCTTTCCCTCCGGCCCGTTCGCGGGACGGAACCGACTCGCCGGCACTAGCGCCCCGTAGACCGCCGCCCGAGAGGCCACGAGCGGTCGCCGCGCCCACCAGAGGTGCAGGGTTGAGATGTGCCCCTTGCGAACGGACTTCTCCCGCGACGCTTCCTTGCTGATCGCCTCGATGGGGAGGAAGTCCTCGATGAGCCGGCGGTCGTCGTTCATGCTACTTCCTCGACATACGTGATTACTTTGAGGCCACTGATGGAACGATGCAGGAAATCTTTGTCATGCGTGAGTAACGGAATGTTGCGATGAACGGCAGTTGCTGCAATCCAGCAGTCACCGTCTTCAAAGCGTCGTCCCTCCCTTTTGCTCTGCTCCATCACGCGTGCCCACACCCGCGCAAGTTCGTAGTCGTACGGAATCACCAGAAACCGTTTCACAAAAGCGTCGAGTCTTTGCATGTCCTCTTCCCTCCATTCGTTGGCTTCCGCCCACCCCCAAAGCTCGGCAACACTCTGAAAACTGAGTGCAAGTGTCTGGTCCTTCATGTGCGTCTTGTACCTCTCAAGTTTCTCTGTTTCCCTCTTCCTGGGATGGAGCATGCTGACCACGTTTGTATCAAGAAGCACGACGCTCATTGAGCGTCATCCTCTCGTGCGATTCGACGGCGCGACGAACGTTCCTCAAGGAGGTATGCGAGCATTCGATCGGGATCGTCATCGGACGGCCACAGCGCACCGATGCTGTCGAGATCGGTGGCGGGCTGAACGCCTTGAAGATCGGCCAGCTCGTCCAACGAGAGGGAGGCCCAAAAAGGCAGGTATTCTACCTTCTCACCTAGACCACTCTCTTCGATTCCCTCCTCGACAATGACAAGAGATGCGACATCGAGGGTGCGTTGCCCGTTTGGCTTAACAAGTGCTTCGCCAACCACCTTTACCGTGCGCATCCACACATTGCGAAGGACCTCCTCGTGTTCGGGCTTGAAGATGCAAAGCCACCTCGTACCGTCGGGCTCCCAGAGACGCCCCTCTAAACCACGGTGACCGTCGAGCATCTCGAGGCGTCCTACCTTACCCACCTGCCGCTGGTCAAGAGGCTTGTCCAGCAAAGTCCGTATTTTTTCCCGAAGCGGTCGATTGAACGTGACAGCTGAAACCCCTTGCACGCGGATCGGCTCGAATCGCACGGTATCAATCCCCCGTTCCAGAACTCTCCCGAGAAAGTCACATGTCTGAAGCACACCGAGATCAAAGCCAGTGGGCATTGGCTCCGCAGTATCGGGCGAGTGCACGTAGATACGTTCCATGCCGTTGAGGAACGCCTTGAGGCTTTCTTCTCCGACGTAGCCGAAAAAATTCATCTGGGGCGGTGGTTCGGCAAGCTCCACTTCTGCTACGGCACTGCCAGGTTTCCAACCCACAATAAACAACTCGCACAGTTCTTCGATCTCCTTCTTTTTTCTTCCCTTTCCGATCGAAGATTCGCCATAGAGCACCTGGCCGATTCGTTTCAGCACCTGTTGGCTGCGGAGGATGATCGTTGCCAAATCGTTTGCTGAAAGACGTGCTTGACCGACCCGTGGGCCCGCGATCTTGATCGCAAAACCTGGTCGGCCATGGGTTGCTGAAATCTGGGTTTTGCTGGCTTCGTCCATGGTTACATTCCTCGATCGTCTTGCGCTACGGCTTCTATTGTTTCTGCCGGGATCTCGAAGAACCGTGCCGCCACGATCTCTCGCTTCGCGTGGTCCAGCCGCGCCGCGGGATTCTGAATGCGGACCAGCTCGGGGTTCTTACCCAACGGGTCCCACACCACGTAGAGCCAGTAGGTCTCCGCGAGCTGCTGAGCCTTGTACCACTCGTTCGTGGTTAAGCGGACGGGCTGCCCGCGCATCCGTCCCTTCACTTCGACACGTTTCACGAACACGTCGCCCGTGGCCTCGTCTGCGATCCGGTGGGCGCGCACGTCGAAGCCTAGCTTCAGGTGGCCCACGCGCTCGATGCGATCTTCGGGAAACCCTTCCGCCTTGAGCGCGGCGACCACCAGATCCTCAGCCGCCAGCTCGCTCTTCCTTCGGATGTTCGGATCGAGATCGTCGGCGAGGTCCGCGAGCTGGCTCTTTGTATCTGTGTCTGCCGCCAGCACGACGGCGGTGGCGACGTGACGCACAGGGCCGGTTCGGGCAACCCCGAGCCGGTTCAGGCCGTCGAGACGTTCCTCCCGCGCGCGTTGAAGTTCATCAACCTGTTTCCGTGCCTCATCCGCCGGGAGCTTGTACTCAGGCTTGACCGTCGCCTCCGCCGCGAGGAGCATGGCGCGTTCCTGGGCCCGCTTGATACGGGCATCGAAGGAGCGTTCCAGGTACTCCCGGCAAATTCGCGCGAAGTGCTGCCGCTCTTCCTGGCAGCGCGTGCGGCACTCCAGCTGATAGGTACTCTTCAGGAAGTCGGAAGCCGCCTGCGTGTGGACGGGATCGACTTCCGAAGGGGGATTCGCATGAGGGGGCAAGTTGAGCAGGATGTCGCTCGGGACGATCTCGAATTGCCCCCGCTGGTCGCGAACCGCAACGAGCTCCCCGTGGAGCGGGACGTCGTTTCCCCGCGAGTCCTTGCCTCGGATGGTGATTTCGAAGAAGTGCAGGCGATACGGCTCGGTCGCAAGCGGGTCCACGTAGAACCCGACACGTCCCTGTAGGTCGGCCAGCTTCTCGTTCAGCTTCTCGTCGACGGCGGCATACAACGGGTGGCCGGGCCCTATGAGAACGGCATCAAGATGGGCGGGCTGTTCAAGGTGAGTCTTGTGGAACGTGACCTTCCGGTACGACGGATCGGCCTTGCCGAGACGATGGACCGAGCGTAGCCGGTCGGACCGCAGGTCGGCCAGGACGTGCTCGATGCGCCAGAGGCCGTCGGCTCTTGGCTCGACCCGAAGGCCGACTTCCTTGGCGGCCGTAACGAACTGGGTCTCGACGTAGCGAGGCATCAGCCGCTTCTCCTCGACCTCGAGGTTGCGGCGCTGGAATCCGGTGAAGTCCACATGGCTTCGCGCTAACGCGATGCCCGTGGCGTCTTCATACTCCTTCAACTTGGCCGGATCGATTCGGTCGATTTGGTCCAGGTACTCGTCGAGCCGCCGTGGATCGTAGGCCGCCTCTCGCAGCATGTCGGGCAAGTTGACGTCATTCAGGGAGAGGACCTCGCCGATGACGTCGAACACGCGTCCTTCGAGTGCCTCGTTCATCGTGTCGAGCTTCTCCAGGAGGCGGTGGAGGATGCGCCCCTCGACGATAGGCTGACTGTCCTCGGAATCTGTCGCCACGAAGTTGAAGGCGTAGACATCCCTGTCCTGACCGATTCGATGAATGCGTCCGAGGCGCTGCTCCAGGCGCGTGGGGTTCCACGGCATGTCGTAGTTGATCATCAGATGGCAGAACTGAAGGTTGATCCCTTCGCCTGCCGCTTCCGTCGCCACACAGATCTGTGCCGAGGTACGGAACTGCTCCTGGGCGCGTTTGCGCTCGTGCGGATTCATGCCGCCGTGGATTTCGCAGGTGCTGTAACCCCAGCGCTCGAGGTGTTCGCGCAGATATCCCAGTGTGGCCCGGTGTTCCGTGAACAGAAGGAGCTTGCCCCGGCCATCCTTGAGCTCGACGAACTGGGCCTCACCGAGACACTTCTTCAGGGCCGACAGCTTGGAATCGTTCGCCAGCTCACGGACTCTCCGGGCCTGCTCGGCAAGTTCCCGGAGTGCCGCGATCTCGGCGCGACGCTGCGCGGACTCC